>CAZOLD010000005.1:20810-25233 GCA_964580595.1 uncultured Eubacterium sp. | reverse complement strand
TGCGTGGCGGCGTTTCGGCATCCGGCGGTGTCTGCGCCGTGGCATCCCGGCATCCAGGCATCCGGCGGCATCCAGGCATCCGGCGGCGTTTGGGCGATGGAGTGTCGGACTCTTTGCGGCATTTGCGGGGTGTCCTTGGTACTGCGGCGTCCCGGCACCAGGCGGCGTCTCGGCCTTCGGTGGCCTTGGCGCGAAACGGGTTCCCGGCGGCAGGATAGGAGTTCGCGATGACGATACGGTTACCGGAAAAAGTGAGGCATATCATCGGCAGGCTGGCCGGCGCGGGCCATGAGGCTTATGCCGTGGGCGGATGCGTGAGGGATTCCATCCTGGGCAGGGAGCCGGGGGATTGGGATATCACGACCTCCGCCACGCCGGAAGAGGTCAAGGGGCTCTTCCCCCGGACGGTGGATACGGGCATCCGGCACGGGACCGTGACGGTCCTTTGCGGACGGGAGGGCTTTGAGGTAACGACGTACCGGATCGACGGGGAATATGAGGATATGAGGCATCCCGGGGATGTCACGTTCACCCGCAGCCTCCTGGAGGACTTGAGGCGCAGGGATTTCACGATAAACGCCATGGCGTACAGCGAGGCCGGCGGCCTTGTCGACGAGTTTGATGGCATGGGGGACTTGGAAAAGGGGATCGTCCGCTGCGTCGGGGATCCCGCAGAGCGCTTCTCCGAGGACGCGCTTCGGATGATGCGGGCGGTCCGTTTTGGGGCGCAGCTTGGGTTTTCCATCGAAAGCGGGACAAGGGACGCGATCTGCCGTTTGTCCGGGAACCTGTCGCGCATCAGCGCCGAGCGGATCCGGGACGAGCTGGTCAAGCTCTTGGTGTCCGGGCATCCGGATGAGATGAGGACGGTTTACGAGACGGGGATGAGCCGTGTGTTCCTGCCGGAATTTGACGATATGATGGACACGCCGCAGAACAACAAGCACCATTGTTACAACGTGGGCGAGCATACCTTGGTGGCGTTATGCCATATCAGGGCGGATCGGGTATTGCGGCTGGCCATGTTGCTGCATGATGTGGGGAAGCCCCGGTGCAAGAGCAGGGATGAGGAAGGGATCTACCATTTCTACGGGCATCCGGAGGTGGGCGCGCGGATGGCGGGGGAGATCCTGCGCAGGCTGAAATTTGACAACGAGACGATCCGCAGGGTGACGCCGCTCATCGTTTGGCATGATGATCGCCCGCCCCTTGAGGAGCGCGAGGTGCGCCACGCGATCCACCGGATCGGGATGGAGCAGTTCCCGGCCCTCTTCGAGGTGAAGCGGGCGGACGCGCTGGCGAAGAATACCTATAAGCGGGAGGAGAAGATGGCCTACATCGACGCTTATGAGGAGATGTACCGCGATATCAGGAGCAAGAGGCAATGCCTTTGCGTCTCGGACTTGGCGATAAATGGGAGGGACTTGATGCGCATGGGCATTCCCCAGGGGAAGGAAATCGGGGAGACGCTGGAGCGCCTCCTCTCGCACGTGTTAGACTGCCCGCAGGATAATGACGCGGATACCTTGCGGCAGCTCGCGCTTCGATGGAGACAAGAGCGCGCCAGGACATAGAATTAGCACCTCGGTGGCGGCAGTGGCGCCGGGACGCGGGAGTAGGGCTTATGGAGGCAAGGGCGCGCCGGGACATAGGGTCAGGGTGCTCATGCATTGGCGATAGGGAAGGGAGTGGCAGTTATGGCAAAGAAGGGCATGATCTTGCTTGCGGCCGCGCTCGCGCTCTTTTTGTCCGCTTGCGGCAGGCAGGAAGGGAGCAGGCTTACGGATGGGAGCGAGGCATATGCCGCCCGCGGGACGCAGAAAGCCGCGGCAGAAGAGCCGGAGGAGGAATCCAGTGAGGGCGCGGAAAAGCTGTTCGCGGTAACGGCGCTAGACGAGGCTCACAAGATCCTGACGCTGTATGACTACGGCGCGATGCGGGAGAAGCCGTACAGTTATGATCTGGCCACGTACGTCCATGGGAAATACGGGGACAGCCTGACGGTTGGCCAGCTGGCGATCGGCGAGCTGGTCACGATTGAGACGAAGGGGGAGAAGCTGGCCGACGTCACGGTTTCCGAGGACGCGTTCTCCTACGGGAACGTGCATGAGTTCACGATCGACCGGGAGGAGAAGACCCTAGAGGTCGGCGGTACCACGTATTTTTACGGCGACGACGTCTTAGCGTTCCAGGACGCGAGGAAGATCCCGCTGTCGGAAATCAGCACGTGGGACACCATCTGCCTGCGCGGCGTGGACAGGCAGGTATACACGATCCAGGTGCTGACCGGGCACGGCACGGTGGCCTTGCTCAATACGGAGCTGTTCCAGGGCGGTTACATCACGATCGGGAACATGGTGGCGATGAAGATCACGCCGCAGATGCGGATCGAGGTCGCGGAGGGGACGCATCTGCTTTCCGTCGCGAACGACGGGTACGGCGGCAGCAGGCAGGTCACCGTGGAGGCGAACAAGGAGACGAAGGTTGACTTAAACGAGCTGAAGGGGGAAGGCCCTAAGTTCGGCGAGGTGCAGGTCACGGTCTCCCCCGGGACGGCTGCCGTTTACTTAGACGGGGAGCAGGCGGACGTTTCCCGGCCGCTGGAGGTCCGCTACGGGGCGCATGTCTTAGAGGCCAAGGCGGAGGGATACGAGGATTGGAAGAAGATCATCGTCGTCAGCTCCGACTCCTCCCAGGTGGACATCGAGATGACGAAGGTGGGCGAGGATTCCACGGCGGGCAACGGCACGCCGGCCCAGTGACTTTTTTCGCAACATCATTGCCATAAGGCAGTTAATGTGTTACCATTGTGACGGAGCGCAAGGCGCGAATAAACAGGCATGGGAAAGGATATGAAGGAGGTAGGAGATGGATTATAAGAAGGCATATGAGGAATGGGTGGCCAACCCGTATTTTGACGAGGCGACAAAGGCCGAGCTTGCGGGAATCGCGGGCAATGAGAAAGAGATGGAAGAGCGTTTCTACATGGACCTGGAATTCGGCACGGCGGGGCTGCGCGGAATCATAGGAGCCGGGACGAACCGCATGAATATTTACACGGTGCGCAAGGCGACGCAGGGACTCGCGAATTACATTGCCTCCGTGGGGGCGAAGGATAAGGGAGTGGCGATTGCTTACGATTCCAGGCATATGTCGCCAGAGTTTGCCGACGAGGCCGCGCTTTGCCTTGCGGCGAACGGCATCAAGGCCTATGTGTTCGAGTCGCTTCGGCCGACGCCGGAGCTTTCCTACGCGGTGCGCAAGCTAGGGTGCACGGCGGGGATTAACATCACGGCGAGCCACAACCCGCCGGAATACAACGGATATAAGGTGTATTGGGAGGACGGCGCGCAGATCACCCCTCCGCATGATCAGGGCATCATGGACGAGGTGAAGAAAGTCACGGATTACGCCACGGTCAAGACCATGGCGAAGGAAGACGCCAAGAATGCCGGCCTTTACGAGACGATCGGACAGGAAATCGACGATGCCTACATTGCGGAGCTAAAGAGCCTGGTGTTCCGCCAGGATTGCATCGACGCGGTCGGGAAGGACCTAAAGATTGTCTACACGCCGCTCCATGGGACGGGCAATATCCCTGTGCGCCGCGTCTTGCGGGAGCTTGGCTTTGAGAATGTCTATGTCGTCCCCGAGCAGGAGCTGCCGGACGGGGACTTCCCGACGGTCAGCTACCCGAACCCCGAGGCGGAAGAAGCGTTCCAGCTAGGCCTCAAGCTGGGCAGGGAAGTGGGCGCGGACCTCATCTTGGCGACGGATCCGGACGCGGACAGGCTAGGCGTCTACGTGAAAGATTCCAAGACTGGGGAATACCACAGCCTGACCGGGAATATGTCCGGGTGCCTGATCGGCGATTATGTCATCAGCCAGCGGAAGGAGAAGGAAGGGCTTCCGGCGGACGGCGCCTTCGTGAAATCCATCGTGTCCACGAACATGGCGGACGCCATCGCGAAATATTACGGGATCGAGCTCGTGGAGGTCCTGACCGGGTTTAAGTTCATCGGGCAGAAGATCCTGGAATTTGAGAACACGGGGAAGGGCACCTATTTGTTTGGCATGGAGGAGAGCTACGGGTGCCTGACCGGGACATACGCGAGGGACAAGGACGCGGTCGTGGCGTCCATGACGCTTTGCGAGGCGGCCGCGTACTATAAGACGAAGGGCATGACGCTGTGGGACGCGATGCTTGCCATGTATGAGCGTTATGGCTATTTCAAGGACGACGTGACGTCCATCACGCTGAAAGGGATCGAGGGATTGGGGAAGATCCAGGAGATCATGAATACCTTGAGGGCGGAGGCGCCCACGGAAATCGGAGGCTATCCTGTCGTTTCCGCGAGGGATTACAAGACGGGAATCATCAAGGATGCCAAGACCGGGGAAGAGAAGCCGACGGGGCTGCCGG
>CAZOLD010000005.1:17896-20800 GCA_964580595.1 uncultured Eubacterium sp. | reverse complement strand
TTATGATCTGAGCGGCGGCGCGTGGCTGTGCGTGCGTCCTTCGGGCACGGAGCCTAAGATCAAGCTCTACTACGGGGTGAAGGGCGACTCCATGGAAGACGCCGCGGCGAAATCGGAGCAGCTGGGCAAGGCGGCGCTTGCGATAATCGCTTGACAAACAGTGGGAAAACAAGTATAAATAAGGGTATCATGAATCCAAGGAGGAACTTTAACATGAACAAAACGGAATTGGTCGTCGCGATAGCTGAGAAGGCTGAGATTTCCCGGAGGGACGCGGAGCAGGCATTGGAGGCTTTCAAGGACGTTATAGCGGAAGAGCTGAAGAAGGGTGAGAAGATCCAGTTGGTTGGGTTCGGCACGTTTGAAGTTTCCGAGAGGGCGGCGAGGGTAGGCAGGAACCCGCAGACGGGCGAGGAGATGCAGATACCGGCGTCGAAGACACCGAAGTTCAAGCCGGGGAAGGCTTTGAAGGACATGCTGAACGCATAGTCCCGGCCTCCATGGGGGATGGCCGCCCGGTTTGGCGCGCAGGGGTTTGCATGAGGAAGGGCAGGTATGAGGCTGGATAAATTTTTGAAGGTATCCCGCTTGATCAAGCGCAGGACGGTCGCGAACGAGGCCTGCGACGCCGGGCGGGTGTCCGTGAACGGCAAGGTGGCGAAGGCCTCCACGAACGTGAAGGCGGGGGACGTCATCGAGATTGCATTCGGGACGAAGGCCGTGAAGGCGGAGGTGTTAGACGTCCAGGACACGAGCCGGAAGGAAGAGGCCAGGGAATTGTTCCGGTATTTGTGAGATCGGCGCGGCGCTGTCTGCCGGAGCCCGGCAAGGCGACGGATGCGCTAAGAAGCGAAGCGCGAGGCCGGGCGGCCGGCCAGGTGCGCGGCGGGTTTTGGATGGGAAAGAGGCGGTGTTCATGAATCGGCGCGAGATGGCGCGCAAGTCGGGAGCGCAGCGTACCCGGATGCGCAGGAGGCGGCAGCAGAACAAGGCCAGCATGGTTTGCATCACGCTCATCGTGCTGATCCTTACGGGGGTCACGTCCGTCCAGATTGTGTCCATGCACAGGAAGAGCCAGGAGTACCAGGCCAAGGAGACGGAGCTAAGGGACAGGGTCGCCCAGGAGGAGCAGCGCAAGGAAGACTTAGAGGAGTACGAGGACTTCGTGACGACGAAGGAGTACATCGAGCAGATGGCGAAGAAGAAGCTAGGCCTTGTCTATCCGAATGAGATTATCTTTAAGGAGAAGGACGCGCCGGAAGAATAGAGGCGCGAGGCGCCCCTTGCGGGAGAAGTAAGCCCCTTAGAACCGCGGCTTGGCGGTTTTGAGGGGCTTTTTTTCGGGGATCCCGGGGGCGCGGGAAGGGATTGGCCTATGCGAAGGGCAGTCATGGAATTCATGGAAAAATACCATATGGCCGAGGACGGGGATTGCATCTTAGCGGCGGTTTCCGGGGGCGCGGACTCGATTTGCCTCCTCCTCCTCTTGATGGAGATGGCGAAGGAAAAGGATTACCGGGTCTGCGCCGTGCACGTCGAGCACGGGCTGCGGGGGGAGGAGAGCGTGAGGGACGCGCGGTTCACGGAAAGGTTCTGCCAAAGCCGCGGGATTCCCTGCAAGGTCTTCCATTGCCGGGCGGGGGAGTACGCGAAGGAAAACAAGATGACGGTGGAGGAGGCGGCGCGTGAATTGCGCTATGGGTTCTTTGACCGGGCCGCGGAGGAATTCCACGCGGACCGGATCGCGCTCGCGCATAACCGGAATGACTGCGCGGAGACGGTCCTCTTCCATTTGGCGAGGGGATGCGGCCTGCGCGGGCTTGGCGGGATTCCGCCCGTGAGGGGTAAGATCATCCGTCCCCTGCTGTGCGTGACCAGGGAGGAAATCGAGGGATACCTGACGGGGCAGGGGCAGGATTATTGCGTGGACAGGACGAACGAGGATTTGGATTTCTCCAGGAATAAGATCAGGCACCGGGCTCTCGCGTCCCTGACGGAGGTCAACCCGCGGGCGGCCTATCACATTTCCCAGGCCGCCATGTTAGCGGCAGAAGCGTCCGAGTACATGGAGGGGCAGGCGGCGCTGGCCTTGACGCGGCACGCTTCCATGGAGCCTTGCGCCGTGCGCGTCTCATCCGGGCTCATGGGGGAGCCTTCCGTGATTGCGCACATGACGCTTCTCCAAGCGCTGAAATTTTTGGAGACGGGCGGCAGGGATTTCGAGGAAACGCATGTCCTGGCCCTGGCCGGGCTCTTTGGCAGGCAGGTGGGGAAACGCCTGGATTTGCCTTTCGGGATATCGGCGATCCGGACTTACGAGGGAATCACGCTGCGGCGCGGCAGGGACGAGGTGGGAAATGAACCATGGGACGAGACGCCCTCCTTCGCTAGGATGGCGCCCGTGCCGGTAGGACCGGAGGAAAGCATCCCCCTTCCTTCCTACGGATTCGGGGTAAGGACGAGGCTGTTGGGGGAAATTTCCGCGATTCCCAAAAATAAGTATACGAAGTGCTTTGATTATGATAAAATAAACGGGGCCATGGAGCTTAGGGGCCGGCGGGACGGGGATTACCTCACGATTGATTCCGCCGGCAGGCATAAGAAGCTAAGCCGCTATTTGATTGACGAGAAGGTGCCAAGGGAGGAGCGGGACAGCATCCCGGTCTTAGCGGACGGCTCCCATGTCATCTGGGCCATTGGCTACCGGATCAGCGAAGACGTGAAGGTGACGGGGCAGACGAAGCGGGTTTTGGAAGTGAAGGTGCGCGGAGGAAGATTTCATGAGTGAGAAAGTTCGCGTTTTGATTGCGGAGGATGAGGTCAATCGGAGGATTGGCGAGATTGCGGAGGAGATCAGCCGGGATTACGAGGGAAAGCAGGTACACATGATCTGTAATCTGAAAG
>CAZOLD010000005.1:0-17886 GCA_964580595.1 uncultured Eubacterium sp. | reverse complement strand
AGATCCATCTGGTGAGCGTGCTTAAGGGCGGGGTGTTTTTCACCTGCGAGCTGGCGAAGCGGATTTCGGTGCCGGTCTCCCTGGATTTCATGTCCATATCGAGTTACGGGGACGACACGAAGTCCAGCGGCGTGGTGAAGGTGATCAAGGATTTGGACGAGCCCATCGAGGGGAAGGACGTCTTAGTCGTGGAGGATATCGTGGATTCCGGCAGGACGTTAAGCTATTTATTGGGGAGCTTAGAGCGGAGGAACCCAAAGAGCCTTCGGCTATGTACCTTGCTGGACAAGCCGCAGCGCCGGGTCACGGACGTCAGGGTGGATTATGTCGGGTTCGAGATCCCGGATGAGTTCGTGGTCGGTTACGGGCTGGATTATATGCAAAAATACAGGAACCTTCCCTACGTGGGAGTCGTGGAATTATAGAGGGTGGCGCAGAGAGGAGGAGGCGGCATGGAATCACAGAAACGGAACAGGACGTTCGGCCTGTATATCGCTGTGCTCATCATATTGGCAATGTTTTGGATATTTCGGGACACGTCTGATAGCAACGGGGAAAGCATCTCCTATACCTATGGGCAGTTCGAGCAGGACTTAGAGAACGGGAAAGTCCTGTCCGTCACGATTTCCCAGAATCGCGAGGTGCCCAGCGGAAGGGCGGACGTGGCGCTCCGTTCCGGCAGCGAAGGCGCGAGGACGCTGTACGTCTCGGACATCAACGAGCTACAGGAGATGATGAGGGAGCACTCGTTCACCGATTATGTCGTGCAAAAGATGCCGGAGGAGAATTGGCTGATTTCCATACTCCCCACCTTGATCTTGTTCGCGGTGCTGTTCGTGTTCTATATCGTGATGTCGAACCAGATGGCAAATGCGGGCGGCGGGGGCTCTAAGATGATGAATTTCGGGAGGAGCCGCGCGAAGCTAGTCACGGATGAGGATAACAAGAAGCTGAATTTCGCGCGCGTCGCGGGATTGAAGGAAGAGAAGGAAGAGTTAGAGGAGCTCGTGGATTTTTTGCGCGCGCCGCAGAAATATACGGACTTAGGCGCGAGGATCCCGAAGGGCGTGCTATTGGTGGGGCCTCCGGGGACGGGCAAGACCCTCTTGGCCAAGGCGGTGGCCGGGGAGGCGGGGGTGCCGTTCTTTAGCATTTCCGGCTCGGACTTCGTCGAGATGTTCGTCGGCGTGGGGGCATCCCGCGTCAGGGATCTGTTCGAGAACGCGAAGCGGAACGCGCCCTGCATCGTCTTTATCGACGAGATTGACGCGGTGGCGAGGCGGCGCGGCACGGGGATGGGCGGAGGCCACGATGAGCGCGAGCAGACCCTGAACCAGCTTCTGGTGGAGATGGACGGCTTCGGCGTCAACGAGGGGATCATCGTGATGGCCGCCACGAACCGCGTGGATATCCTGGATCCGGCCATCATGCGCCCGGGGCGGTTTGACCGCAAGGTCCACGTGGGCAGGCCGGACGTCGGCGGGCGGGAGGAGATCCTGCGCGTCCATGCCGTCAACAAGCCCTTAGGGGACGACGTGGACCTAAAGCAGATCGCGCAGACGACGGCGGGATTCACGGGCGCGGATTTGGAGAACCTCTTGAACGAGGCGGCGATTCGCGCGGCGAAGGATAACCGCGCCTACATCGTACAGAACGACATCCGCCAATCCTTTGTCAAGGTCGGGATCGGCGCGGAGAAGAAGAGCCGCATCATCACGGAGAAGGAAAAGAAAATCACGGCCTACCATGAGGCGGGCCACGCGATCCTCTTCCATGTGCTCCCGGACGTGGGCCCGGTGTATTCCGTATCGATCATCCCGACTGGGGCGGGGGCCGCGGGGTACACGATGCCCCTGCCGGAGCGGGACGAGATGTTCAACACGAAGGGCAGGATGCTGCAGGAAATCATGGTGGACCTAGGCGGGCGCGTGGCGGAAGAGATGATTTTTGACGATATCACGACCGGCGCGTCGCAGGACATCAAGCAGGCGACCGAGCTGGCGAAGGCCATGGTGACGAAATACGGGATGTCCGAGCAGGTGGGCCTCATCAATTACGACAATGACGAGGACGAGGTGTTCATCGGCAGGGATTTGGCGCACGCGCGCGGCTACGGGGAGGACATCGCCGGCGTCATTGACCGGGAGATCAAGCGGATCATCGACGAATGCTACGAAAAGTCGAGGGGCATCCTGCGGGAGCATGAGGAAGTCCTCCACAAATGCGCGGACCTCCTGCTGGAGAAAGAGAAGATTACCAGGGACGAGTTCGAGGCGCTTTTTGAGGAATAAGGGGAATCGTTGTGCAACTTTACTAACCGGTGTTCGGGGGAAGCGGCGCCGGGCGTCGGGAATTTGCATAAAATTATGCCGGATTTCCCTGGAAGTTTATGCACACTTCTCACGGGTTCCATGGTAGTATAATAGCCGTAGAACCCCAATACATTATATAGTTTTTGCTATACCCCATAGTAAAAATACCTTCTCCTTAAAAGACAGCCGGTTGGCTGTCTTTTTTCATTCCCCGATTGAAAAGGGAAAGGCCTTGTAGTATTATAATCTTTGCTTGTATTTTGCATCGCGGCCGCGACGGCGCGAAAACAGCCATGGGTTGGGAAAGGTTAGGGTATGAGAAGACATGAAGCTAGGGATTGTCGGGTTGCCGAACGTAGGGAAGAGCACGTTGTTTAATTCATTGACGAAGGCGGGGGCGGAGTCCGCCAACTACCCGTTTTGCACGATTGACCCGAACGTCGGGGTCGTCGCCGTTCCGGATGAGCGGTTAGAGAAGCTGGGGGCTCTCTACCACTCCAAGAAAGTGACGCCCGCCGTCATTGAGTTCGTCGACATCGCGGGCCTGGTGAAGGGCGCGAGCAAGGGGGAGGGCCTTGGCAACCAGTTTTTGTCCCATATCCGCGAGGTGGACGCCATCGTGCACGTGGTGCGCTGCTTTGAGGACAGCAATATCGTGCATGTGGACGGGAGCGTCAACCCGTCGCGCGACATCGAGACGATTAATTTGGAATTGGTTTTTTCCGATATCGAGATCTTAGAGCGCAGGATTGCCAAGGTTTCCAAGGGTGCGCGGATGGACAAGTCCCTGGAGAAGGAATTGCGCCTCCTAGGGCGCGTCAAGGCGCATCTGGAGGAAGGGAAGCCGGCGCGTTCTTTCGTCCCGGACGGGGAGGATGAGGAAGCCTGGATGAAAGGCTACGGCCTTTTGACGGCAAAGCCCGTGATTTACGCCGCGAACGTGGCCGAAGGGGACTTAGAAGACGAGGGGGCCGGCAACGCGTATGTAGGGGAAGTCCGGGACGCCGCGAAGGCAGAGGGCAGCGAGGTCTTTGTCATCTGCGCTAGAATCGAGCAGGAGATCGCGGAGTTAGACGATGAGGAAAAGGCGATGTTCTTAGAGGACCTGGGGTTGAAGGAGTCCGGCCTGGAGAGACTGATCAAGGCAAGCTATAGCCTGCTTGGCCTCATCAGCTTCCTGACTTCCGGGGAAGACGAGACGCGCGCGTGGACGATCCGGGCCGGAACGAAGGCGCCGCAGGCCGCCGGGAAGATCCATTCGGATTTTGAGCGGGGGTTCATCCGCGCGGAGGTCGTGAACTACCGGGATTTGCTGGATTGCGGCTCCCTTGCCGCGGCGAGGGAGAAGGGCCTGGTCGGCCTTGAGGGAAAGGATTATGTCGTGAAGGACGGGGACGTCATTTTGTTCCGCTTTAACGTTTGACGCGGGACCGCCCCATGGGGGTTTGCAGGATGAAAGAGGAGAACAAGAAGTTTTACCGCTCGCTGGCGTCGTTGGTAATTCCGATTACCATCCAGAATTTCATCACGAACGCGGTGAACTCCGCCGACGTGTTCATGCTGGGATATGTAGGTCAGGCGGAGCTTTCCGCCGTTTCCCTGGCGAACCAGTTCCAATTTCTGCTAAGCGGGCTGTTTTTCGGGATTTCCTCCGGCGTCACGATGCTGGCGTCGCAATATTGGGGAAAGAAGGACACGGATTCCATCCAGGCGGTCATGGGGATTGCCATCAAGATTTCCGCCGTGGTGACGTCCGCCCTCGCGCTGGGCGCGATAGCCGTGCCGGATCTTCTGATGCGCATTTACACGGACAAGGCGGATTTGGTGGAAATCGGGGCGTCCTACCTCAGGGTCGTCGGGATTTCCTATGTGTGCATGAGCGTTTCCCAGGTGTACCTGTGTGCGCTGCGGAGCATGGAGCGGGCCAGGCTTAGCACGATGATCAGCACGGTGGCCTTGTTCGTGAACGTCGCGCTGAACGCGGTGTTTATTTTCGGGATTGGCGGGCTCCCGCGCCTTGGCGTGGTCGGCGTGGCCATCGGGACCGTCGCGGCGCGCATGCTGGAGGCCTTCCTATGCCTGGCGGACGCGGCCAGGGGAACGGTTTTCCGGCTGAAGCCCCGCGTCATGTTCGGCAGGCATCCCCTGCTTCTCCGCGACTTTTTCCGGTATGCCGTCCCCGCCCTGATCAACGACTGCGTCTGGTCCCTCGCGTTCTCCATGTATTCCGTCATCATGGGCCACATGAGCTCGGATATCGTGGCGGCCAGCTCGGTGGCGACCACGGTGCGGGATTTGTGCTCGATCCTGTGCTTCGCGCTAGGGTCCGGCGCCACGGTGCTGTTAGGAATCAAGATCGGGGAGGGGAAGCCGGACGAGGCGAGGAGGTATGCTACCCTGTCCTGCCGCCTCACGTTGGCGGTCGGCATCCTGACGGGCCTTCTTGTCCTCGCGCTGCGCCCGTTCGTGCCTTATTTCTTCAAGCTGACGGAGCAGGCGGCCGATTACCTGGATTCCATGCTGGTCATCAGCTCCTATTATGTGGTCGCGCAGGCTATGAACACGCTGCTCATCGCGGGGGTGTTCCGGGCCGGCGGCGATTCCCGGTTTGGGATGACCTGCGACATCATCGTCATGTGGTGCATCAGCGTGCCGCTTGGCTTCCTGTCGGCCTTCGTATGGCACCTTCCGCCCATGGCCGTATATTTTGTGCTTTGCCTGGACGAATTTTGGAAAATCCCCGCCGTCTACCGCCATTACAAGAGCGAGCGCTGGCTGAGGGACATCACGAGGGAGTATGAAGGGTAGGGGATGTTCCCGCGTTCCCTTCCTTGCCCAGCTTGCGGTAGACGGTGAGCCACATGGTGGAGAAGGAGGCGATGCCCCCGATGGCATTCGAGATAGGCTCCGCGGCGAACACGCCGTTCACGCCCATCCCGAGGCGCGGGAGCAGGAGCGTTAAGGGGACGACGATGAGGCATTTCCGGAACAGGGAGAAAAAAATGGCCTGCTTCGAGTATCCCAGCGCCGTGAAGGAGGACTGGGCCGTGAATTGGAGCGCCATGAAGATGAATCCGAAAAAGTAGAGCTTCAGCGCGTCCGCCCCGGCGGAGAGCGCGGCCTCATCCCGCAGGAACAAGGAGATCAGAAACCGCGGCTCCTTGAGGACGAACAGCCACGCGGCGAGCGTATAGAGGATGCCCAAAACCGCGGAAAAACGGATGCCTTCCTTGACGCGCCCGTAGGCCTTCGCGCCATAATTGTAGCTGATCACGGGCTGGGACGCGCCGGAGATGCCGTTGACGGGGAGGGCTAGGATATCGCGGACGGAATTGATGACGGCCATGATCCCGACGTACAGGTCGCCCCCGTAGGTTTTCAGCATCGAATTGCATGCGATTTGCACGAGGGAATTCGTCCCTTGCATAATGAACCCGGCCATGCCAAGGGCGGTGATGTCCTTCGCGAGCGAGAAATCCACGCGCATGTATTTCCGCCGGATGTGCAAGGGCGCCTTTTTCCCTCTCAGGAAGGAGACGGCCCATGCCGCCGAGACGGCCTGGCTGATCACGGTCGCGGCCGCCGCCCCGGTCACGCCCATGTCGAAGACGAAGATGAACAGGGGATCGAGCAGGAGGTTTAGGACGGCTCCGATGACGATGGTCATCATCCCCATGCGCGGGAAGCCCTGCGCGTTGATGAACCCGTTCAATCCGGTCGCGAGCATGGAAAAGGGCGTGCCGACGAGGTAGGCCGACAAATAAGCGCTCGCGTACGCGTAGGAGGCGTCGCTCGCGCCGAACAGGTACAGGATGGGCTTTTTCAAGGCATAGCATGGGAGCATCAGGAGAAAGGAGCAGGCGAGCAGGAGGGAGAAGGTATTCCCAAGGATTTTTTCCGCCCGCCCGTCCTGCCTAGCGCCTCTCGCCATGGCAAACAATGGCGTGCCGCCTGTCCCGAAGAGGTTCGTGAAAGCGGCAATTAACGTCGTGATAGGGAACACGAGGCCGATTCCCGTGAGCGGGAGGCTGCCTCCGGGCAGATGGCCGATATACACCCGGTCCACCACATTGTACAGCAGCTGCACCAGCTGCGCCATGATCAGCGGGATCGCCTGCAGGATGATATTTTTCTTGACGCTTCCCTTTGAAAAGTCGTTTGCCATTTCCGGATCTCCCTTTGCTTTATTTCTGGTTTTCCCGGTGCGCGGGTTCCCGCGCCCCATGCGGGCGCCGCTTCCGCATGAAGAAGGGCCGCCCATGGCGATGGAACCCCGTCCCATGCAGCAGCCCTTCCCATTTTATCTCATGTTCCCGTCCGTCGCGTCCGCGTTTCCGCCACGCCCGCGCCCGCCGCGTCCGTATTTCCGCCACGTCCGCGCCCGTCGCATTTCCGCCACGTCCGCGCCCGTCACGTTTGCGTTTCCACCGCGTCTGCGTCCGCCTTACCCATGTCCGTTACGTCCGGGCACGATGCCCGGATGTCATACCAAGTGGCCTACCGGGAGGTATTTCGGAACCCCGTTCTCAAAGGTAATCTCCGGCTCGCCCTGGATTAGCGGCGTCAAGTAGGATACCATCTCGTGCGTCACGTCGTTGAGCTCTTTCGTGATGAACCCTTCAGGAACGACTTTCACGCCGTTCGCGATCTCGCTTACCGGCGACGCGTCGCAAACGACCTGGTAATCCTTGCTGTCCGTGCGCAGGATCGTCACCATGAGGCCCGTCTTCCCTTGCTCCGCTAAGGAAACGCCGTACCGCCCTTCCTGGAAGGACTCGTCCAAATCCGTCTTGGAGGCGATGTGGGAAGCGCAGCGCTGGAGCGTGCTAAGCTCGATGGAGCGCACCTTGACATTGAGGCGATCCTGAACTAGGTACTCCAGGGTCTTGCCCGCGCCGCTTAGCTGGCTGTGGCCGAAATTGTCCACCTTGCCGGTGGACGCGCTGATATAATTGCCGTCCTTGTCCCTTATGCCCTCGGAAACGGCGACGATGACGTTGTTCTGCTTGTCCAGCAAATCCTTGACGTCCGCTAGGAACGTCTCGGTGTCAAACGCCACCTCCGGGAGGTAAATCAAGTGCGGCGCGTCGCAGTACTCGTTCCGCGCGAGGACGGAGGCGGCGGTCAGCCATCCCGCGTCGCGCCCCATGATCTCGATGATCGTCACGCTCTTTAACGCGTAAATCACGGTGTCGTGGAACACCTCCAGAATAGAGGACGCGACATATTTCGCGGCCGAGCCGAAGCCAGGCGTGTGGTCCGTGATGCAAAGGTCATTGTCAATGGTCTTCGGGATGCCGATGACGCGGACCTCGCTGCCGATGGACGCGGCGTAAGCGGAGAGCTTGTCCACGGTATCCATGGAGTCATTCCCGCCGATATAGAAGAACGCGCCAATCCCCATTTTCTCGAATGTCCGGAAAATCTTCTCGTAAGGGGACTTGTCGTCCTCAAGCTTGGGCAGCTTATACCGGCAGGATCCAAGGTACATGGCTGGGGTCACCTTCAGCAGGTCGATGTTCGCCCTATCCTCGAACGTGTCGTTCAAATTCAGGAAGCGCTCGTCCAAAATGCCCGTGATCCCGTTGAGCGCACCGTATACCTTGTCAAACGCGGGGCTGTCCAGCGCGCCTTGGATCACGCCTGCCAGGCTGGCATTGATAGCGGCAGTCGGGCCGCCGGATTGTGCTACGATACAGTTTTTCATAGGAACTCTCCTTTTCTCATGATTCTTAGGATTATGTTTTGCCTCATGGGCATATTCTATAACATAATCGGAAAAAAGGCAACAGGAAAGAATCGTATCGCGGCGCTCACAGCCTGCCCGCGGCGACGAGCCTCTTGCGCTTCTCTAAGTAACGCTTCGCGGTCTCGCGCGTCCTTGGGTCGCTCGCGTATTTCTTCAAGGTCTCGCTGTCGACGCGGATGCGCATGTCCATGGTCTTCATGACGTCCGCGATATGCATGGTCTTATGGAAGCGTTCTTCCGTGAAGTCCACGCAGCGGTTATCCGCGAACAGGAGGATGACGGGCTGCGCGTAGTTTTTCAGGTTCTCCTCGATGACGATCCCGCGCTGGCCGCTGGAAAATTCCACGCAGCACCCGCTAGGCAGGATGTGGATGCTCTGGGTAAGCGCGGTCACGTATTGGGCTGGGTAATACGCCGTATGCTCCCGCAGGAAGCGGATGGCGCGGATATCGGAAACCGGCTCCCTGTCCATCCCCATGGAAGTCAGCTCGTCGAACATGCCCGCCACGTGCAGGACGTGCGTGCCGTCCAGCCAGCGGACGTTCTTCTGGAGGGGGACGTTCACGTTGTGCTCTAGCCTTGCCGTCTGCCCGACGATTTGGATCGTGAGCTTGGGCAGCCCGTAGTCATTGTAGTCGGGGTGGAGCATCTGGTACCCCTTCTCCAGGTAGCCGCGGATCAGGCGGCGCTCGTCCGGGGAGAGGAGCTTCTCCCCCTTTTCCAGGATCTCGTCGGGGACAAGGAGCAGCCCCACGTCATGCAAAAGGGCCGCGCATACGATGGCAAGCTGATCCGCGTAAGCGTAATGCAGGCGGCTTACCATCATGGCGGATAAAATCGCGGTATTCAGGCAATGCTTGTACACATAATCCTCGCCGCCGCGCAGCGTCCTGGCGAAATTGATCCGGTGGTCCGGCGCGCCGAAGCGCCGCAGGATGGTCTGGGAGAGCGGCATGACGTTCTTAGGCTCTAAGCCGTTCGCAAGGAGCGTCAAATCGTCCTTTAGGCGGAACGTGGAGATGGTCAGGAACCGCTCGAGCTCGGCATCCTCTTCGGACAGCGGCGGCACGGGCTCGGCGGGCTCTAGCACATAGACGCCCCAAAGCCCGAAATTGTCGATGCTCGCGATGCCCTGCTTGGTCAGCTTGGTGCCCCTCTCATAGAGCATGACGCCCTGCCTGTTGTAAATGGGCCGGGCAAGCCGCATGCCCGGGCGCAGCTGGCTTGTTTTCTTATATTGCATGGAAACACCTCCGTTTTCGTATGCCTGCGGCACCGGCCTGGTACCCACCGGTCCGGCAACCGCCCATTATGTATGATATCGGATAAAAATGGCGGAAAGAAAAGCCATACATGCGAGATTTCGTGGGGATTGCCACACAAAATGATTGCAAATGCCCGCCTCAATTGATATGATATGGGTTTGGAGGCTGAGGCGTGCCGCTAGGAGCGATCCGCGGCGCGGGACAGTGATTGGCGATACAGGAGGTGCGTGCCATGCGCGGAAGCGGGGTTTTGATGCATATCTCTTCGTTGCCGTCCCCTTACGGGATCGGGACGATGGGAAAAGAGGCGATGAAGTTTGTGGATTTCCTGGAGAAGTCGGCGCAGAGCTACTGGCAGGTCCTGCCCATCGGCCCTACCAGTTACGGTGACTCCCCGTACCAGTCTTTTTCCAGCTTCGCGGGAAACCCTTATTTCATCGATTTGGATTTGCTGTGCAAGGATAAGCTGCTCACGAGGAAGGAGTGCAAGTCCTACGAATGGGGCGGGAGCGAGACGGAGGTGGACTACGGCCTCCTTTACCGGAACCGCTACCCGCTCCTGCATCAGGCGTACCGGCGTTTTTCCCAAAACGTGCCGGGGGATTATGAGCAATTCTGCTCGGAGCAGGCAGGCTGGCTGGAAGATTACGCGCTGTTCATGGCGCTTAAGGACTCCCATGGCGGCGAGGCCTGGAGCAAGTGGGAGGACGAGCTGCGCTTCCGCGACCAGCGCGCCCTAGACAGGGCCAGGGAGGAGCTGGGGGAGGAGATCCGTTTCTGGAAAATGCTGCAGTATCTGTTTTACAAGCAGTGGGGGGCGCTAAAGTCCTACGCGAACGGGAAGGGGATCCGGATTATCGGGGATCTCCCCATCTACGCGGCCATGGACAGCGCAGACGTCTGGGCGGACCCGTCCCAATTTTACCTAGATCAGAACCTGAACCCGATTGAGGTGGCAGGATGCCCGCCGGACGCCTTCACGGCGGACGGGCAGCTGTGGGGCAACCCGCTGTTCCGCTGGGACGTGATGAGGCAGGACGGCTACCGCTGGTGGGTGAGCCGCATGGAGAGGGTGACCAAGCTCTTCGACGTCGTCAGGATCGACCATTTCAGGGGGTTTGATTCCTACTTCGCGATCCCCTATGGCCATGAGAACGCCAGGAACGGCCAGTGGAGGCAGGGGCCTGGGATTGAGCTGTTTAGGACCATAGAGCAGAAGCTGGGGCGATTGGACGTCATCGCGGAGGATCTGGGGTTCCTCACGGATTCCGTGAGGGGCATGCTGGCGGATTCCGGGTACCCGGGCATGAAATTATTCCAGTTTGCCTTTGACAGCAGGGAGGAAAGCGACTACCTGCCGCATAATTACACGGAAAACTGCGTGGTATACGCGGGGACGCATGACAATGACACCATCCTGGGCTGGCTGAAAAACGCGCCTAGGGACTGTGTTTCCTACGCCAGGAAGTATTTGAAGCTGGACCGGGCCGAGGGATACAACTGGGGCGTGATGCGCGGCGTGTGGGCCAGCGTCGGGGCCACCGCCGTCGTGACGATGCAGGATTTGCTGGGCTTAGGCTCCGAGGCAAGGATGAACACGCCGTCGACGCTCGGATGCAATTGGAAGTGGCGCATGAAAAGGGGCGCGGCGGATAACAAGTTAGCGAGGCGCGTCCGCGGGCAGATGGAGCTATACAGCAGGATGCCGCGCTAGGGAGGGATCCGCGCGATCGATCGGAGGCGATACCATGAAGGGAAAGGAATATCATTTTTACGGGCATGAGGAGGCCGGGGCGGTCCGGGCGAAGAATGAGCGTTACGCGGGCATCGAGACGCCGCTTGATTTGTATGATGCCCTATGCGGCATTTGGTGCGCGGATACCTGCACGCCGCGCCTGCGGGCCGGCTGGACCCCGGGGAACAGGACGCTGGGCCAATGCTCCATCACGTCCTTCCTGGCGCAGGATATTTTCGGGGGCGAGGTGAGGGGGATGCGTACGGATGACGGCATCCATTGCTATAATGTGGTGGACGGCGTCACTTTTGACTTGACCAGCGAGCAATACGGGGAAAAGGCCGCGGGCATGTCCTACGGGGAGGATCCCGTGCAGGACCGCGAGTGCGCGTATCACTTCGGGAAAGAGGAGAAGCGGCAGAGGTACATGCGCCTGAAGGAGGGGCTGGGACGACTCTGCTCCGGCGCGAAACAGTAAGGGAGCCAGGCGGGCATGGGCGATGCGGGCACGAGGCCGATGGAGCATAAATATCTGGATGTGTTAAAAACATTGATTTCCCTCTCGATCCCGACGGTGATAGAGCAAATCATGAGCACCCTGATGCAATACGTGGATACGGCGATGGTGGGGCATTTGGGCGAGCGGGCCACGGCGGCGGTCAGCACGACCACGACGGTAAACTGGCTGGTCGGCAGCGTCCCGATGGCGATATCCACGGCGGCGGTCGCGCTGATTTCCGAGGCCAATGGCGCGAAGGATGAGGAGAGGATGAAAAAGCTCACGGGGCAGGCGGCGTTTCTCTCCGTTACCGTGGGCACGGCGGCAATGTTCCTCTGTCTCGCGATCTCCCCCTGGCTCCCGGCGTGGATGGGCGCCGCAAAAGAGGTGAGGGGACCGGCGTCCGCCTATTTCTTCTTGGTGAGCCTGTCCATGGTGTTTCGGACCGCGTCTTACGTGTTCGGGGCGGCCATCCGGGCGACCAAGGACACGCGTCTGCCGATGCTGGTAAATTTGGCCGCCAACGGGATGAACATCCTCTTGAACCTGCTCCTCATTTACGGGATGCGGCTGGGCGTGGCGGGGGCCGCCATAGCCACGTCGGCGTCCTGCTGCGCGTCCGGCACTGCGATGACGCTGCTTGCCAGGAGGAAGCGTTCCCTGAGATGGCGCCGCGCCGATTTTTGGCCCGATCCCGGATGTCTCGCGTCGTATCGGAAGATCGGGCTTCCCGCTTTTGGCACGTCGGCCGCTTCTTGCTTGGGATACGTGTTTTTCGCGGGGATGGTCTCCGGCATGGGGACGACTGTCTTCGCGGCGCATTCCATCGCGGTGACGGCGGAGGAGCTGTTTTACATCCCGGGATACGGGCTTCGCACGGCGACATCCACGCTGATTGGGAACGCGGTGGGCGAGAGGGACGCCCGGAAGATGGGGATGATCGAGCGCATATCCATCGCCGTCACGCTGCTCATGATGCTGCTGACGGGAGCCTTGCTCTTTTTTTCCGCCTATCCCTTGATGCGCGTTTTCACGAGCAGCCCGCAGGTGGCGAGGCTGGGCGCGCGGATGCTAAGGCTGGTCGCGTTCACGGAGCCTTTCTTCGGCCTGATGATTGTCCTGGAAGGGATTTTCTACGGGAAGGGGAGGACGCAGGGCGTTTTCATCGTGGAGACGGGGAGCATGTGGGGTATCCGAATCCTGTTCACCTTCCTGTGCGTGAAGGTGTGGGGGCTTGGCCTTACGGCGGTGTGGTGCTGCATGATCGCGGACAACGTCTTCAAGTCGCTTTGCCTGCTGGCGGTCTATCTCCATGATAAGAGGGAAAGGCGTCGCTAATGTCCATGCGGACCCACCTGCAAGCAGCCCATCCGCATGGACATTGCGACAGGGCTTTCATGGTAAAAAGTGCTTGTATTTCCGTTCCGGATGTCTTAGAATGGGCTTATATACGAACATATGGACGGAAGAAGGGGTTTTTCATGATTGATCGGGTCAGCCAGCAGAAGTATTATGATGAGTATGCTAGGACAAGCCAGGCCAAGCGCGGGCCGGTGGACGCCTCCGCGTTCAACGAGAGCTTAGAGAAGCAGGGCGTCATTTACGAGAAGGGCGAGCAAAAGAAGCAGGAGAAAGTGAGCGCGCCGTCGAATGGGGACGCGCCGGAGGGTAGCGCGCGCATGGACACGGGCGTGAAGACGGAGGTTTCCCGGCGCGGGTACGGGGAAGCCGTGCGGGAGAGGCAGCGCGCGCAGTTCATCGAGCAAATCCGAAGGATCGCGCAAAAAGCCGTCGCGTTTTTAAAATCCGTCTGGGATCGGGTGTGGAACGATCCGGCGCCGGAGGGCGAGCCGGACGGGGAGGGGGATGTCCCCGCTTTGGCGGAGCTAGGGGATGGCACCCAGGTGGAAGAGGCCGGAGGGATTGCCGGGGTTCCCGCCATTCCGGGGAGCGAGCCGCCGAAAGCGGACGATCAGGGGCTTAGCATTTCCCAGATCCGGCGTTTGCTCCGGTATGGGAGCCAGGAAGAAATCGAGGATTTCATTTCGGCGCATGGCACGAGGCATCCGGCACGGAACACGGAGCTCTTGACGCAATATGACAGGAAGGGGATCCTAGTGGACCTAGACCATTCCGAGCGGGAGCTTATCCTGCATGGGAATAAGAAGGAGATCCGTCTGTAACCGCGCGGGAGCAAGGTTCGGGCGGCAGGGGAAACGGCGAGAGCCAGACGCTTGCGGGACCCCGGGGAGGAGACGCGATGTTAGAGGCAGGCAGGAAGGGAATGAAGGAGATGGAGGTCACGCCGGCGGATACGGCCAGGGCCTATAAGAGCGGCACGTTAGATGTCTTAGCGACGCCTAGGATGCTCGCGCTGATGGAGGAGACGGCGTGGACTAGCGTGGCGGGCGCGCTAGGGGAAGGGCAGGGCACGGTCGGCACGCGCCTTGAGGTCAGCCATGTCGCGCCTACGCCGGTCGGGATGAGGGTCCGCTGCGAGACGGAGCTGACAGAAGTAGACGGGAGGAGGCTTGTCTTCGCGGTCGAGGCCTGGGATGAGGCAGGGAAAATCGGCGAGGGCACGCATGAGCGGTTCGTGGTGGATGAGGCGAAGTTCCAGGGCAAGGCTGACCGCAAGAGAGTGGGGCCATGAGGAGGCAGGATAACGGGTGGCTTCTTTTCGCGGCTTCCGCGGCCCTTTTCGGGATGTACGCCGGCGCGGAAGCGGGCGGGCAGGCGGGGCCGTCCTGGGGATGCCTGGCGGCGGTTTTGGCCGCGCTGGCCGCGGCCGTTTGCCTGCGGCTGTTAGGGATGTTTTTCAGATTGCTGTTACGGTGCGGGACCATGGATTTCCTTTCGTTCCTGCTGCTTTGCGTGACAGCTTTTTTTATGCTGGATTCCGTCCCGGAAATGGGGAAGGAAGCCTGCGCCTGCCTCTCTCTCGCGTTTGGCCTCATCGCCGCCGCCTTTTTTAAGTCCCTTGGGGAGATCCCGCCGTGGGGGCGAGGGGGGATCCGCCCCTTTGTCATTTTGGCCGTCACGGCGCCCCTGCTTCTTGGCACGGCGATCCTGCTGGCCTCTGACGGGTTCCGCGACACGTATGTCGAGGCCTACCTGGAACTCGCGGGCGAGGCGCGGGATGGTGGGGACGCGTCGCGGGAGGAGGGTACGGATGAGGATTTCCCATCCTACGTTTCGGGCGGCGCTTATGAGGCCGCGTCCCTCACGTACGGGCCGCGGGGGGAGGATTTGGCCTCTGGTTACGCAGATATCAGCGGCTTCGCGAAGAATAAGGGAATCCAGGGTCGGATCAAGGAGGCGTACCAGGGATATCCGCTTACGGACGTGCCGATGCGCGGGGTGATCTGGTACCCGAAGGACAAGTCCCTTTGCCCGACGGTCTTCTTAGCGCATGGGAACCATTCCTGGATGGAGGATTCCTATCTGGGGTATGGCTACCTGGGCAAATACCTGGCCTCGTGCGGGTATGTCGTCGTGTCCGTGGATGAGAACGCGTGCAATTTGCTAAACGGGGAAAACGACGGGCGCGCCGTGCTCCTGCTGGAAAATATGAGGCAGGTGGCCCGCTTCAACGATGAGGAGGGCGGCCCGCTTTTTCATAAGATGGATTTTTCCAACCTGGCGCTGGCGGGGCATTCCAGGGGAGGGGAGACGGTCGCCCTAGCTTGCAGGTTTAACGAGCTCTCCTATTACCCCGACAATGGGAACCACGCGTTCCGGTATCATTTTTCCATAAAATCCCTGATCGCGCTCGCCCCGACTTACGGGCAGTATCATCCATCCGGGCGGAGCGTGGGGCTTACGGACGTGAATTACCTTGTCCTGCAAGGCGCGAATGACCAGGATGTCCGCACGTTCCAGGGCATGGGGCAATATGGGGATGTCCGTTTCACAGGGGAAAAAAGGCGGATGAAGGCGGCGATCTACGTGGCGGGCTTAAACCATGGGCAGTTTAATTCCCGATGGGGAAGGCATGACCTGGCCGGGGCGGGGCGGGTCATGCTGAATGTCAGGAATTTCTTATCCCGGGATGAGCAGCAGGAGATCGCGAAAGTGTTCGTTCGCGCGTTTTTGGACGAGACGATGGACGGGATGCGGTCCTTGTACCCGGATTTGCTCACGGATTGCGGGAAATACAGGGAGTACCTGCCGAAGACGTTGTATTCGCAGCGCTACGCCATGTCGGGCGCGGAGGCCATCTGCGATTTCGAGGAGGATATGCGCTTAGAGACGGGAACCATGGAGGGCGTTTCCATAAGGGCGAGCCATGTCAATTCGTGGGGAGAGGAGAGGAGTAGGTTTTCCGCCGGCGGATACGAGGGGAACCATGAGGCTGTCATTAGCTGGAACCGAGGCGCGGCCGACGGGACAGCGGCCGGAAAGGATGGCGGGGGGAAGAAAAGCACGCAGGTCGCGTTCTCCTGCCCTGCCCTCGACGCGTCGGGGAGCAGCCTGCAGCTGGACTTGATGGACTTGCGGGAGGGACTTCGCGAGGAGGAGGCGCGGCCGATGGAAGTGATGGTGTCGGTGAAGGATGCGTCCGGGCGGGAGTCGTCCGTCTGGCTGGGCAATTACGCTACGGTCTACCCGCCCTTCCTGGCGCGGCTGAACAAATGGCAGTACCTGACCGGCGGCGTGGAGGAGAAGCCCCATTACCAGACGGTGTCCATCCCCTTCCGTGATTTTCAAGGGATTGATATCTCAAAAATCAAAGAAATCACGCTGCGCTTCCTGGACAGGGAGGGGAAAGCGGCGATCGACGACGTGAGGATACAAAGACCTCGCGAGATCCCGCCGCGCCCCTACTGATAATCCTTCACATTTGACGCGGTGACCTGCTCGAACGGCACCCACACGTACTTCCCGTCCTCCGAGACCTCGAACCCGCTTTCAGACGCGGAATTCCCGTTTGCTAAGGCGATGGCGACCATGACGCCCGCCTCCCCTTGGCCCGGCGCGGATTGGTAAACCGTGAAGGCCATGTCGCCTGACTCGATGGCCGCGCATCCGTCCACCGTCGCGTCCACGCCTATGATGGGGAAGGAAGACGCGTCTATCCCTTCTTCCTTGCAGGCCTCGATGACGCCTATGGCCATGGCGTCGTTGTTGCATATCACGCAGTCATAAGGCACGCCGAGGCTTAAGAAGGTCTTGAACATCGACGCGGCCTTGTCCGTGCTCCAATCCGCGTAATCCTCGAACACGATGTTGACCTTCTTCCCGCTGTCCGCGAACGTGTTTTTCACGGCTTCCGTGCGCCCCTTGGTAGCGGAATGGTTCTTTTCCCCTTTGAAAATCACGACGTTGATCTCGTCCTTCCCGCTTAGCTGCTCTAAGGCGTACTCCGCCTGATAGGTGCCGGCCACGAGCTCGTCGGAACCCACGAACATATATTTGTCCGCCTCAAGGCGCTTGTCGTCCGGGCAGCTGTTCATGAATATGACAGGGATGTCGCCCGCGCTGTCTTCTAGCTGGACTGCCGTGTCCGTGTCGACAGGACAGCACAGGATTGCGTCATAGCCTTCCTCCTGCGCTTCGCGGATTTGCTGCACCTGGGCCTCGATCGAGCCTTGCGCGTCCACGACGTCTAACGTCGCGCCCGCCTCGGACGCCTTATCCTGCGCCGCCTGCGCGAGCGACGCGCGGAACGTGTCCGAGCCGTCGGAAACCGTCATCAGGATTTTCGTCCCCGAGCCTGATGCGGGGGAGCCGGATGACTTCCCGCATCCTGAAATCAGGACGGCCGCCGCTAGGGACAGCGCGGCTGCCATTTGAAACGCTTTCTTCATGTGGCCAACCCTCCTATATCTTGAAAATATTGATCTGCTCCGACAGCTCGTCGGAAGATTGCGCCAGCTTCCGGGATTCCTCCGCGACAGCCTCGCTGTTGTGCGCGATGTTCCTCGCGTGGCCCACCATCGCGTCGGATGTCGCGGATATCTCCTCGGAGCTTGCCGCCTGTTCCTGCGAGATGGCGGCGACTTCCATCGCCACGTCGTTGACCTTCTCGACTTTCTGGATCATGGATTGCACATATTCGTTCGCAAGTCCGATATCGTCATAAATCTGGTCAAAGGTGCGTAGGGCCGTGGCGATGGACTCGCCGCTGCTGTTGATGCTCTCGACGCTCCCGTCCGCCTGCTCCACGCAGTTGCTGACATATTCGTTGATTTGCCGGATCAGGTCCTCAATCGTCTTGGCGGAATCCGCGCATGATTTCGCGAGGTTGTTTACCTGCGTCGCCACGACAGCGAACCCCTTGCCTGCCTCGCCTGCCCTGGCCGCTTCGATGGACGCGTTTAGGG
>CAZOLD010000004.1:6970-25478 GCA_964580595.1 uncultured Eubacterium sp. | reverse complement strand
GCTTGACGCGGGCATGAGGCAAGGATTGTTACTGTTTTTTTAGCTAGGGAAGGAGGATAGGGCATATGTCAGTTACGGTACCGGTACAGGATGGCCAGATTGTCGATGGCACGGCGTCTCAGGATTCTTTGGCAGGCGCGTCGAAGTCCAGGGACAGCTCATTGGACAAAGAAGCGTTCCTGCAGCTTTTGGTGGCGCAGATGAAGTACCAGGATCCCTTAGAGCCGACGTCGAACACGGAATATATTTCACAGCTTGCGACATTCTCGTCACTGGAAGAGATGCAGAACCTGAGGGCTTCCATGGAAGCGAGCCAGGCTGCGAGCCTGGTAGGCAAGACGGTGATCGTGAGGGTCTCTAGCAGCACGGGGGAGTCGTCCTACGTCACGGGGTATGTGGATTATGTGAAGACTGAGGGGGGCAGGATATATCTGTCCATTGACGATAACTTGTATTCCCTGGATGATTTGGATTCGGTAGTCGACGACGATTATATGCAGGCTGTCGCGCTGGGAGAGGATTTCCAGAAGACGATGGACAGTTTCCCGGATGCGTCCGAGCTTACGCTGGACGATAAGGAAAGGCTTGGCTCCGTCGCGCTGGCGTATGACAATCTGTCGGATTACCTCAAGAATTATCTCGAGAAGTACTATCCGGATTGCGTCCAGAAGCTGAACGAGCTGGTCGAGAGGATGAACGAGCTTGTGGCCGCGGCGGGAGAGGATGAGGACGCGGAAGGCGGAGAAGGAGATTCCGAGGGCGATACGGCGGGAGATGTCGAGGGCGAAGGCGGTGAAGGCGCGGGCGGCGCGGAAACCGAGAAGCCGGCTGAATCGTAAGGGCGCCGGGAATGCCGGGACGCCGTTAGCGGCAGGGAACAAGGAAGGACCCACGAGAGTGGGATAGCATGGATGCTAGGAACGGAGAGATGGTCATGAATCAGATTTCAAAACAATTCTCTTCCATAGAGCAGGTTACGGGAAAGTACTTAGCAAAGAATAGGCCGGATGCCGCTTCGGGTGGCGACCTGTCCTTTGACAAGATTTTAAAGGAAAAGCAGTCTATAAGCGAGGATTCCGCATTGAAGTTTTCCAAGCATGCCACGATGCGGCTGCAGGCAAGGAACATCGAGCTGTCGCACGAGCAGAAGGAGCGGTTAGAGAGCGGCGCGGAGAAAGCGGAAGCGAAAGGGATGCGCGATTCCCTTGTTATCGTGGACACGTACTCCTTTATCGTCAACGTGCCGAACAAGACGGTCGTGACCGCGATGGATCAGGCGGAATCGGGAGAAAACGTTTATACCAATATTGATGGTGCCGTAATCATGTAGCCGGACCTTATTGGGGGCTAATGGCTTTTGAATGACAGAGAAGGCCAAGAGACTTACGGCAGAGAGCAAGGAGGTCATTTCGTTATGATGAGAGCATTGTATTCTGGCGTGGCAGGGCTTCGCACACACCAGACCAAGATGGACGTGATCGGCAACAATATCGCAAATGTCAATACAGTGGCGTTTAAGTCTTCCAGCACGACGTTCAGCGAGCTGATGTACCAGACGACTTCTTATGCGTCCGGGGCGACAGCGACGAAAGGCGGCGTGAACGCGAAGCAGATTGGCCTTGGGGTTACCTTAGGATCCACCTCCGTGAATATCACGTCCCCCGGATCCACGCAGACCACTGGGGATGGCTGGGATTTGAAAATTACCGGCAACAGCTTCTTTATCGTGAACAACGGATCCGTGAACCTGTTTACCAAGGCGGGCGCTTTCTACATTGACGGCGCGGGGAACCTTGCGACGAAGGCCGAAGGCTACAACGTCATGGGATGGCTTGTGGATCCGACTACCGGCGATATCCGCAAGGACACGGTGTCCAAGCTGCCGATTATGACAGAAGAGAACCTGACCTCGCCTCCGGAAGCGACGACCGAGGCAAGGTGCGAGGGCGTCCTGGACGCGAACAACACCCAGGTGAACTCGGACGAAGGGTATATCATGAGCTTGAACTTCTATGACGCGCTGGGGTACGGGTACACCGCGAAGTTCGCGGTCAAGACGGTGGACGCGGACGCGAAGACCTATACGGTGTCCTTGACGGACATCTTAGACTCCACGAACAAGTCCATTTACCTGGATGACGCGGGGAACCCGGTGGCGAACGGGGTGTTCGAGGACGTAACGCTCCAGTTTAACGCGGGCGAGCCGAACGCGGGCGCGTTTACCTATGTCGGGCAGGAAGGGCAGGAATCCGTTTCCCTTAATATGTCCGTCCTCGCGGACAAGTTCCGGGATATCAACATCGATTTCAGCGCTTCCAAGAACTATGACAACAGCGGCAACTGCACGCTGGGCATGGACAAGGGCGCGAGCGACAAGCTGACAGGCACGGGGCGCCGCCTGGGCGATTTGATTGGCCTGCAGGTGCAGCAGGACGGCAAGATTTACGGAAGTTACGACAACGGGAACAGGAAGCTGCTGGGGCAGATCGCGGTCACGGAGTTCGCGAACCCGGCAGGGCTTGAGAAAGTGGGCGAGAATTGCTACCAGACGACCTTGAACTCCGGCGATTTCGACGGGATCGGGCAGGATATCACGGCGAACGGTGGGGCGATGTCTAGCGGCGTGCTGGAGATGTCCAACGTGGACCTTGCGAATGAGTTCACGGAAATGATTACGACGCAGAGGGGCTTTCAGGCGAATTCGAGGATTATCACGACGGCTGACACCCTGTTGGAGGAATTGGTGAACTTGAAGCGCTAGGCTCCGGCATAAATAGAAAATTTTTTGTGAAATTTGGGGAACTGTGTTTCACAGTTCCCCAAATTGTGGTATAATAGCCGTTGTTCGCAATCCGGGGCAGGCATGATTCGCGCATGGAGCTGGGGCGGGCATCGGGATTTTGGGAAGGGGCGTGCCGCCATGATTGAAGTGACAAGGCTGAACGGGTCTAGCGTATTGGTCAACGCGGAGCTGATAGAATTCGTGGAGGAGACGCCGGATACTGTCCTTTCTCTCGTGACGGGCAAGAAATTAATTGTAAAAGAAAGTAGACAAGAGATTAAAAATTTAGTAATATTGTATAAGAAGGAGATCATGGCATCTGGGTTTCCATGGTTGGAGCAGGAATAAGACGATTTTACGGATGAAGAGGGTAGGTGGCAAGAATTGGACATAGCATCAATATTGGGACTGATACTAGGCATGGCGCTGTTCGTGTTCGGTGTTATCGTGGGTGGTACCGGGCCGGAGTCGCTGTTGAGTTTCTGGGATGTTCCTTCCGTCATCATTACGATCGGCGGTTCCCTTGCGGGGACGCTCGCCTCGCATACGCTGCCGGATTTTATTAATGGCTTTAAGTCCATCACGCTGACATTCAAGACGCCGAAGGCGGATGTGGGCGAGGTGATTAGGCATATTATCGACTTGTCGAACATAGCGAGGAAGGAGGGCCTCCTCGCGCTGGAAGAAGCCGCGAACGGGATAGAGGATGAGTTCCTGAAGAAGGGGATCATGCTGGTCGTGGACGGCACGGATCCCGAGCTTGTGCGGGGGATCATGGAGGCGGATTTGATTTCCGTAGAGGCTAGGCATAAGACTTGCATAGGGTTCTGGCTGAAATGGGCAGAGCTTGGCCCTGCGTGGGGGATGATCGGAACCCTGATAGGTTTGATCAACATGTTGAAGTTCCTGGATGACCCGAGCACGATCGGTCCGTCCATGGCTGTCGCGCTGGTCACGACGTTGTATGGCTCCCTAATCGCGAACTGGCTGTGCAACCCTACGGCGGCAAAGCTTTCGGTCAACAATGAA
This sequence comes from uncultured Eubacterium sp., assembly GCA_964580595.1. Lineage (GTDB taxonomy): Bacteria > Bacillota > Clostridia > Lachnospirales > Lachnospiraceae > Petralouisia. Next base: position 21,667 of record CAZOLD010000004.1, on the reverse strand, counting down.
GCCGAGATCACGATCAAGGAAGTGACTGTGGAGGGGCTTTTGTCGATCCAGGCAGGCGAGAACCCGCGTGTCATCGAGGAGAAGCTGAAATCCTTCCTGTCGCCGAAGATGCGCAACAGCATGTCGGAGCAGCAGCCCGGAGGTGAGGAATAGTGGCACGGAGGAAGAAGGAAGAGCCTTCCGGCGGTGCGGGATGGCTGGCGACATTTGGCGACTTGATGAACTTGCTGCTTTGCTTTTTCGTCCTGTTGTTTTCCATGTCGTCCATCGACGCGGACAAATTCGAGGCCTTGGTGCAGTCCCTCCAGCATAGCTTCAGCATCCTCCCCCAAGGCGGCGCGGCGGTAGGGGAAGGCCAGATGGTATCCTCGGGCGTGAGGCAGCTGCAGCTCCTTGACGATTATTTCAAGGAGATTACCAATTCCGAGACGGATGAGGAAGAGCACGGGGAAACGGGGGAGAATGACAAGCAGGATAACGGGACGCAGGAGGATTTGGAAGAGAGCTTGAAGGAAGAATATTCAGAGGCCGCCTTGAAGGAGTCGGAGCAGATGGAGGAGCAGATTGAGGAGATGCTCAAGCAGCAGCAGATTGCCGACCAGGTGGAGATCAGCGCGAATGCGGATTATGTCCTGATTACCCTGAACGGGGCGCTCTTGTTTGATTCTGGGCAGTCCGATATCCGGGAAGACGCGCTTCCTTTGGTAGATAAGCTGGCGTTGATTTTGGAGCGGTATCATGACAATCTTATTGACATAGAAGGGCATACGGACAACGTTCCCATCAAGAATGAGAAATATGAGAATAACGACGTCCTTTCCGCTTATCGGGCGTTCTCCGTGAAAAACCGTGTGCTTGAGTCGGGTATCCTAGAGGCTGGCAAGATACACGCGACCGGATGCGGGGAATATAACCCGGTTGCGGATAATTCCACGCCGGAAGGGCGCGCGCGGAACCGGCGCGTGGAGATTAAGATCTATAATTCCTATAATTCAAATTAGATATTAGATGATAGATAATAAGATGATATATGAGATGATATTAGAAAGGAAACCATCATGAAGAAGAATTTAATGAGTGTCCTGATCCTGGTACTTGTTGTGGCTAATTTGGTATTGACGGCGATCTTAATGATTTCTGTCGTTCCTCAGACCAAGCAGGCGAACGAGCTGATCACGAAGGTGTGTTCTGCCATAGATTTGGATTTGGAAGGCGGGAAGGAAAGCGCCGCGGTCGACATACCGATGGAGCAGATCGAGACAGTGGCCCTTGCGGATGGCGCATCCTTGAACATTAACTTGAAGGATGACGGCAGCCATGAGAGCCATTACGCGGTAGTTTCCGTTTCGCTCGCCCTTGACACGCAGAACGAGGGATATGCGACCTATGGCGTGGAGGGCATCAGCAGCAGGGCCGATATCATCAAGGATGAGGTTATCAAGACGATTTCTTCCCATACGATTAAGGAGATGAAGGAGGATCGCGCCGGAATACAGGATGAGCTGCTAGAGCGGTTGCGCAAGCTGTTCGATTCCGATTTTATCGTAAGCGTCGTGTTCCCCACCTACAATTATGAATAAGGGGACGCGGATCATGGCAATGCCAACTAGGGATGGGTCATACTTATTATCGTCAGGTGGTGAGAGAGAATGAGCGAGGTCTTATCGCAAAGCGAGATAGACAGTCTGCTGAATGCGCTGAGCAGCGGCGAGCTGGACGCGGACGAGATGAAGGACGCCGGGAAGAAGCAGGTGAAGAATTATGATTTTGCAAGGCCTGCGAAGTTTTCCAAGGAGCATCTTCGGACGATGGAAATCATTTTTGAGCAATATGGTCGGTTGCTGTCCACGAACCTTCCCGGTTACTTGCGCAAGAACGTGCAGGTGGAGGTCATGAATTCCGAGGCCGTCACGTATTCCGAGTTCTCCAACGCCCTTTCTAATCCGGTTCTTTTGGGAATCGTCAATTTTGAGCCTCTTCCGGGCAATATTATTATTGAATTGGCGACGAATTTAGGGTATGCTATCGTGGATCGGATGCTGGGCGGCATGGGGGTCCCGTTGGAGCATAATCGCGAGTTTTCCGAGATTGAGCTGTTGATTATCGAGAGGATTCTGAACGTTTGCATAAACCTCCTTCGCGAGCCGTGGGCGAACGTGGTGGAGATACATCCGAGGCTGGAGCGGATCGAGACCAATTCCCAGTTCGCGCAATTCATTTCCCCAAGCGAGATGATCGCGATTATCACGATCAGCATCAAGATCGGGGATGTGGAAGGCCTCATGAATGTCTGCTTGCCGTACATGACATTGGAGGATGTCATGGATAAGCTGAACACGAAGTACTGGTTCTCGACGATGAAGGAGAGGGGCGAGGAAGAGTATACGGGCATCATCGAGTCTTTGATCTCCAAGGCTCCGGTGCCGGTGAAGGCTGTCCTAGGCAAGAGCGTCATTTCCATTAGCGATTTCATCAATCTGCAGGTGGGGGACATCATTCGCCTGAACACGAAGGTGGAGGACGAGCTGTACGTGTATGTTGGGAATATCAAGAAATTTACGGTTTTGCCCGGGGCGTCCGGTGACCATTATGCGGTGAGGGTAACGTCAATTATCAGAGAGGAGCAGTAAATTATGGATGGAGTTCTGTCACAAGAGGAGATCAGCGCCCTGCTGGATAATGCGGATGCGGATGCGGCGGTGGACGACGAAGATCTGTCGCCGGAGGAGATTGACGCGATAGGCGAGATTTCCAACATCAGCATGGGGACGGCCGCGACGACGCTGTTTTCCTTGGTGAACCGCAAGGTGGACATCTCTACGCCGCGCGTGTCTTTCGCGACATGGGAAGACATCGTCGAGGCTTATGAACGCCCTTGCGTTTTTATCCGGATTGCATATACCGTTGGCTTAGATGGAAGCAACCTCCTCGTCTTGAAGGAGCATGACGTTAAGGTCATTACGGACTTGATGATGGGCGGGGATGGGACGAATACGGATGGCGAGCTAGGGGAATTGCATCTGAGCGCGATCAGCGAAGCCATGAACCAGATGATGGGCAGTTCCGCGACGTCCCTCTCATCCATGCTGAACAAGATGATTGACATCAGCCCGCCATCAGCCGACTTAATTGACCTGAAAGACACGATAAGCGGGGAATCCATTGATGAGTTTTTGGCTCACCGGTTTGTCAAGATTTCTTTTCAGATGGTGATTGAGGATTTGGTGGACAGTGAGATCATGCAGCTGTACCCCATTTCATTCGCGAAGGAAATGTGTTCCGGCGTGGCGAAGAACATGGCGGCGGACTCGTCCTCGACCGGCACGGCTTCCGAGCCTGAGCCTGAGCCACAGCCTCAGGCGCCGCAGCAGCCGATACAGCAGCAGCCCATGCCGCAGCAACCGATGCAACAGCAGCCGATGCAGCCACAACCTATGATGCAGCAGCCTATGATGCAGCAACCTATGATGGGAGGGCCTGATATGTCACAGATGTACGCGCAGCAGCCTGTGAATGTGCAATCCGCGCAGTTCCAGCCATTTGCGGGTGATTTCAATCCGATTACGCAGCAGGAGAATATCGGGCTTTTGATGGATGTCCCATTGGATGTTACCGTTGAGCTGGGAAGGACCAGCAAGTCCATCCAGGATATCTTAGAGTTCGCGCCCGGCACGATTATCGAGCTGAACAAGATTGCGGGGGAGCCAATTGACGTAGTTGTGAACGGTAAATACGTGGCCAAGGGGGAGGTCGTGGTTTTGGAAGAAAGCTTTGGCGTACGTATTACTGAAATCATAAATAACTAATCAACAAGGAACTAAGTGATATCAAGGAGAGAAAAACATGGCGAAGAGTATTTTAATTTGTGACGATGCAGCTTTTATGAGAATGATGATTAAGGACATTCTTACGAAGAATGGCTATGATATCGCGGGCGAGGCGGAGAATGGGCTGAAAGCCGTCGAGAAGTACAATGAAGTGAAGCCAGATCTTGTCTTGATGGACATCACCATGCCTGAGATGGATGGCATCCAGGCCTTGAAGCAGATTAAGGCCGCCGACCCGTCCGCATCCGTTATCATGTGCTCCGCAATGGGCCAGCAGGCGATGGTCATAGAGGCGATTCAGTCCGGCGCGAAGGACTTTATCGTGAAGCCGTTCCAGGCGGAGCGTGTCTTGGAAGCCGTAAAAAAAGTCGTTGGATAAGATGGTTTTGCTGGATGTTTCCTCAAGCTTGCAGAGCTTTGGCCAATTGGTGAAGGTGCTGCTGATTTTCCTGTTTGTCTTGGTCTTGACTGCGGCGACCGCAAAGTGGATCGCGAATTACCAGAAGGGGGTAGGGATTAACAGGAACATCAAGGCGATAGAGACTTTTAGGATAAGCTCGAATAAATATATCCAAATCGTGCAAGTAGGCACGAGGTATTTCCTTCTTGCCGTCGGGAAGGATAGTGTCAGCCTGTTAGCAGAGCTGACCGAGGATCAATTGCCGCAGGCATGCGGCCAGGGTGGGACGACATCGCCGGAAGGCAGGAAGGGGCAGTTTCGGGATATTTTGGAGAAGGTGAAGAAAAAATTCCCGTGAGGGTGCGGAACAGTTACAGGTTTCCAAAGAAGTAGGCAGGCTATGATGAAAAGACGAAAGAAAATATTTTGCGGGACTTCTTTTGCGTTTGGCTCGATCACGCTGGTCCTTGCCCTGTTTTTAATCTTTGGGCAGGGCGCGTCGGCGACGGAAGCGGGGAATGTGGGGGGAGGGGCTGACGCCAACAACGGGACGGTGGATCAAACGGTTCAGGATGCGGGGCAGTTGAGCCCGCCGAACACGGAAGAAGCGGATGCCAGGGCCGACAACACGAACGGCCTCCATATCGACTGGAATAACGACGAGGGGAATTTGTCCGGCAACATTAAGATGTTGCTGTTTCTTACGGTCATCACCTTGGCTCCGTCCTTATTGGTGTTGCTCACGTCGTTTACCCGCATTATCATTGTGTTGCATTTTATCCGGACTGCCATTGGCACACAGACGGTACCGCCGAACCAAGTGCTGGTGGGGCTGTCTTTATTTTTGACATTGTTTATCATGAATCCGGTTTTTACGGAGATTAATGAGACCGTCATTGAGCCGCTGGATCGGAATGAGATTGACCAGGAGGAGGCTCTAGAGAGGATTCAGGTTCCCTTGAGGGAGTTCATGTACGGGGAAATGCAGCGAAAGGACTTGAAGCTGTTCTGTGACATCGCGGAGATTGACATGACGAACATGGATTTGAGCAAGCCGGAAACGCTGCAGGATGTGCCGATGAACGTGGTCATACCCGCGTTTATCCTAAGCGAGCTGCGCACGGCATTCATCATTGGCTTTGTCATTTATATCCCGTTCATCGTAATCGATATGGTGGTTTCATCAATACTCATGTCGATGGGCATGATGATGCTCCCGCCGACGACGATTTCCATGCCCTTCAAGGTGTTGCTGTTCGTCTTGGCGGATGGCTGGAATCTTGTGGTTGGCAACCTTGTGAAGACATTTCATTAACGGAGGTGAGATTGCATGATTACGGAAGGGCAGGTAATGGACATCGCGCGGGAGGCATTGTTCCTTATCATCAAAGTGTCCGCTCCTTTGCTGTTGATCTCTTTGATTGTAGGCTTGGTGATCAGCATTTTCCAGACTGTGACGTCCATCCAGGAGCAGACGCTGACGTTTGTCCCGAAGATTGTGTCCGTATTCCTGGGGCTCATGCTGGTAGGCGGCTGGATGCTTGAGAATATGACGTCATTCATGACGGAATTGTGGGGGGATTTTGGGCTATACCTGCGTTAGGTTGATACTGTATGCTGAATTATAGTATATCATTAGAGACATTAGAATATTTCCTGATGATATTGGTCAGGGTCGCCACCTTCATATTCATCGCGCCTTTTTTCGGGATGAACAATACGCCGAACCGTGTGAAGATCGGACTTTCGGTATTCATAGCGGTAATTTTATATCAGACGGTCCTGCCGAAAACGACGCTGGAGTATTCCGGGGTGATCGGGTTCGCCATTATCATAGTTCGGGAGGGGATTACAGGGTTGCTCATTGGTTTTGCGGCAAATATATGTAATTCCATTATTCTGTTTTCCGGAAAAATCATTGACATGGAAATTGGCCTGGCGATGGCGATGATGTACGACCCCATGACGCAGACCCAGTCCGGCGTGACTGGCACGATGTATAATTACTTTATCATGCTTCTTTTGCTTGCGACGAATATGCATCATTATATCTTAAGGGCGCTAATTGACACATACCAGCTCATACCGGTCAACGGGGCTGTCTTTGACTTTGAAAGCTTGAAGTCCTCTTTCCTCATGTACATGGGCGATTTGATGGTGATTGGATTTCGGATCGTGTTGCCGTTCTTTGCCTGCAGCATGATATTGAACTGCATCCTTGGCATTATGGCGAAAGTCGCGCCGCAACTGAATATGTTCGCGGTCGGGATGCAGCTGAAGGTGCTTTTGGGCTTCACGATCATGTTCCTTACGGTCGTGCTGCTTCCGGATATCGCGAATTTCATTTTCGGGGAGATGAAGCGCATGATTGTTTCTTTTGTCGAGGGAATGTACTGAGTTGGGTGATCAGCAGCGTTTTTTGATGGAATATGACCTTCAATGGTTCGCGAAAGAAGGGGAAGGCGGGGAGAAGACGGAGCCCGCCACGCCGAAGAAGCTCCAGGATGCCAGGAACGAGGGTCAGGTCGCGAAGAGCCAGGAATTGAATCACGCGATCGGGCTGATCACCTTGTTCGTGGCATTGAGGCTTTTCTTATCCTACATCAGCGAAAACCTTTTTGAATCATTTTCCGGGATTTATAATAAGATCCCCGAGATCATAACGGACAGCAAGGGCGGGCTGTCGTCTTACTTAGCAAGCATGCTGATCAATAACGTCCTGCTGTATATTTTGAAAATCCTTGCCCCGGTGCTGATTCTGGGATTCTTCACGTCCGCGTTAATCAATCTCATCCAAGTGAAGTGGAAGGTGACGACAAAGCCCATGATGCCGCGCCTAAGCAAGATGAATCCCATCAACGGGGCAAAGCGCATTTTCTCGAAAGATTCCATCTTTGAGCTTGTGAAATCCATCGTGAAGATCGTGCTGGTCGGCGCGGTGGCCTTCACTTCCATCCGGGATCATCAGGATGAGCTCCTCCTGCTTTATGACATCCCGCTTATGCAAGTCATCATGCTTGTGGGAGATATCGTGCTGGAAGCTGGTTTGAAAATCAGCTTGATGTACCTGGTCATTGGCATGGCGGATTGGCTTTACCAGAGGCATAAGTTCAAGGAAGACATGAAGATGACCAAGCAGGAAGTGAAGGATGAGTATAAGAACATCGAAGGGAATCCGGAGATAAAGGGGAGGCAGCGCTCCAGGATGCGCGAAGCATCCCAGAGGCGCATGATGCAGAGCCTTCCGACTGCGGACGTCGTGATTACGAACCCCACCCACTATGCGGTGGCGATCAAGTACGACGCGGAGAAATATTCGGCGCCCATCGTGGTTGCCAAGGGGGAGGATTACCTTGCCATGAAGATCCGGGAAGTGGCGAAAGAGAATAAGATTGAGATTGTGGAGAACAAGCCGCTCGCGCGGATGTTATACGCGAATGTGGGAATTGGCGAGGAAGTCCCGCCGGAATTGTACCAGGCCGTGGCGGAAGTGCTTGCTTACGTTTACAGTTTGAGGGACAGGCGGTAAAGCCGGACGGTTTCGTGCGGCGGGGAGCCAAAGCGCGCTGGCAGGAAAGGAGAAGACGGCATGAAAAGGGCAGATCTATGGGTCGCGATGTACGTGCTGGCGGCCATCATATTCTTTATTGTGCCAATCCCTCCCCTTTTATTGGACATCATGCTGATGATCAATCTGGGAATCGCCTTGGTTATCCTCATGAATTCCCTGTTTGTGCGGGAAGTCTTGGATATGGCTTTTTTCCCGACGCTTCTGCTGTTCACCACGATTTTCCGCATCTCGCTGAACGTCTCCTCGACGAGGCTGATCCTGATTGACGGGAATCCTGGCAATGTCGTTCGCACGTTCGGCGAGTTCGTTGGCGGCAACGATATCGTGGTGGGCGCCATTATCTTCATTGTCATGATCCTGATCCAGCTCATTGTCATCAATAAGGGATCGGAGCGCGTGTCAGAAGTGACGGCTAGGTTCACGTTGGACGCGATGCCGGGCAAGCAGATGGCGATCGACGCGGACTTGAACACGGGAAGCATCAATGACAAGCAGGCGCGGGAGCGCAGGGACAAGATCCAGCAGGAGGCAAATTTTTTCGGCGCCATGGACGGCGCTACCAAATACGTGAAGGGAGACGCCACCGTCGGCATCATCATCACGTTCATCAACCTGATCGGTGGCCTTATCATGGGCGTGACGCGTCAGGGAATGGATATCATGGACGCCTTGAACGAGTACGGGATTCTGACGATTGGCGATGGCTTGGTGAGCCAAATCCCGTCGCTCCTTATCTCCCTCTCGACAGGCATCCTAGTGACGAAGGCATCCAAAGAGGCGGATTTTGGAGATGTCTTGATCGGGCAGCTCTTCGGGATCCCGAAGGTGCTGTACATCGTGGGCACGGTCATGATTTTCCTGGGGCTGGCGACCCCGCTGGACTGGAGGCTGTTCGTCCCGTTTGGCATTGCTTTCCTTGTCGCCGGGCGGAGCGTGGACAATAATTTGGCAGTGGAGGCGATTGAGGAGGAAGTGGATACGGCGGAGGAAGAGGCGGAGGAGATCCGGCGGCCTGAGAATGTCGTGTCCCTGCTGCAGGTCGACCCCATCGAGCTGGAGTTCGGATACGGGATCATCCCGCTTGCTGACGTAAACCAGGGCGGCGACTTGCTGGATCGCGTGGTCATGATCCGGAGGCAGATTGCCCTTGAGCTTGGCGCCGTCGTTCCGATCATTCGCCTGCGGGACAACATCCAGCTGAACCCGAACCAATATATTATCAAGATTAAGGGGATACAGGTGACGGAAGGCGAGATCCTCTTTGACCATTACATGGCGATGAACCCGGGATTCGTGGAGGAGGAGATTTCGGGCATCCCGACCTTTGAGCCGTCCTTCCATCTGCCCGCGCTCTGGATTACCGAGAGCCAGAGGGAGCGCGCGGAGAGCCTGGGGTATACCGTGGTGGATCCGCCGTCCATTATCGCGACGCACCTTACGGAAGTGATCCGGACGCATATCGCGGAGCTTCTCTCCAGGCAGGATGTCCAGAGCCTGATTGACAATATCAAGGAGAGCAACCCGACGCTGATCGAGGAGCTAATCCCGAAGCTCTTAGGCGTCGGCGAGATCCAGAAGGTGCTCCAGAATCTGTTAAGGGAAGGGATTTCCATCCGGGACCTGCTCACGATATTCGAGACGCTTGCGGATCATGCCGCGACGACCCGCGATACCGATGTTTTGACAGAGTACGTGCGGCAGAGCTTAAAGCGCGCCATTTCCAGCAAGTATTTCCCAGCTAACGAGACGACCAGCGTGGTCACGCTCGACCCGAAGCTAGAGCAGGAGATCATGAATTCCGTGAAGCAGACGGAGCAGGGAGCGTATTTGACGCTGGATCCTGAAAAGACGAAGGCAATCATGGCCTCCGTGGAGACGGAGATAGAAAAGCTTGAGAATTTGGGGAAGAATCCGATTATCATCACCTCGCCGATCGTGCGCATGTATTTCAAGAAGCTGACGGAAGATTACTTCAAGGACTTGATCGTGATTTCCTATAACGAGGTTGAGTCGGATGTCGAATTACAATCAGTAGGGATGGTGAGCCTTTCATGACAATAAAAAAATTCCAAGGCCGCACGCAGGAGGAGGCCATCGCGAAAGCGCAGGAGGAGTTTGGCCCGCAAACGGTGATCATGAATACGAAAGTGATTCGGCCGAAGGGCTTGTCGCGCATCTTCAGGGACACGACCTATGAGGTGACCGCGGCGGTCGAGGACGCGGAGCCTTCTACGTTTGCCAAGAAGCTGGTTCCCCTCCAGATGCCGGGCAATATCAACGTGGCGGCGGACGAGCCGATCTCCCTGCCGAACCCGGGGCAGGATCCTGACTCGGGGTCGATCAAGGAAATGTTCAAGACCGTCGAGAACACATGGTCTGCTTCCATGCCCCAGGGGGGCGTCGCGGCGGAAGAGAGGCAGAAGGACAACACGGCGGAGGCGAACTTGGAGAAGAAGCTGGAGAGTCTCCAGTCATTGCTAGAGAAGAAGCTGGAATCGAAGCCCGATGCGAAGGACATCGTGCCGCAGGAGTCTCCCTCGGATGACAGCCTGAAGTTCGTGAAGATGATATATGGCATCCTCCTTGAGAATGAGGTCGATGAGAAATATGTGAACCAGATCATGGATGAGGTGGAGAAAGTCATGAAAGGTGGGGTAAGCGTAGACCATATCCTTTCTAGCATCTACCAGAAAATGATCCTGAAGTTCGGGCAGCCGCAGCCAATCGAGCTGACGGGGCCAAAGCCAAAGGTCGTGTTCTTCATTGGGCCGACCGGCGTCGGGAAGACTACCACGGTCGCGAAAATCGCTTCCCGCTTCAAGGTGGAGAAGGACAAGAAGGTTGCCCTGTTCACGGCGGACACGTACAGGATCGCGGCTGCCGAGCAATTGCATACTTACGCGAAGATTTTAAATACGGAGCTCACTGTCGTCTATTCCTCCGAGGAGCTGAACGAGGAGCTTCGGAAAGCGGAGGATTATGACCTCGTGCTGATTGACACGGCGGGGTTTTCCCATAAGAACGAAGAGCAGCGCAACGAGATGAGGGAATTGATTGACAACGTCCCGCAGGAATATGACAAGGAAGTATATCTGGTACTGAGCGCGACGACAAAATACAGGGACTTGCTTGATATCGCGGACATTTACATGAGGAATTTCCAGTTTAAGCTGATTTTCACGAAACTGGACGAGACGATCTGCCTTGGGAATATCCTGAACATGAAGCTTTATACGGGGGCGGATTTGTCCTATGCCACGTATGGCCAGAATGTTCCTGAGGATATTGAGGTGTTTAACACGCAGAAAGTAGTGAAATTTCTGCTTGGAGGGAAATAAGGTATGGACCAGGCAGAACAGTTGCGGAACATCGTGAAGAAGAGCCAGCAGATTTCGCCGAAAGCGCGGATCCTCACGGTCACCAGCGGGAAAGGCGGCGTCGGGAAGTCCAATACGGTCGTCAATCTGGCCGTGCAGCTCCAGAAGCGGGGGAAGAAGGTCATTATTTTTGACGCTGACTTTGGCCTGGCCAATGTGGAAATCATGTTTGGCGCGATTCCCAAATATAATCTGAGCGACTTGATATACCGCGGGAAGAGCATACAGGAAATCATCACGAAAGGGCCCATGGATATCGGGTTTATTTCCGGAGGCTCCGGGATTACCGGCGTGAATAACCTTTCCAAGAGCCAGTTGAAATTCTTGGTCCAAAATATCGCGGAGCTGGATGCCTATGCCGATATCATCATCATAGACACGGGCGCAGGGATTTCTGACAAGGTCCTGGAATTCGTGATGGTGAGCCCGGAGATCCTCCTGCTTGCCACGTCTGAGCCAAGTTCCCTGACGGACGCGTACTCCCTCCTTAAGGCGCTGCATTGCAACAAGGAATTCCAGCAGGCGCAGACGAAGATAAAGGTTATCTCCAACCGCGTGGATTCCGAGGAAGAGGGAGCCGGCATTTATGAGAAGCTGAACGCTGTCGTCGGCCAGTTCCTGAAAGGGAACCTGGAGTACCTAGGGATGATCCCGAATGACCCGGCTATCGAGAAGGCCGTGCGCCGGCAGCAGCCGGTCAGCTTGCTGTACCCGGAAGCGCGCTCCGTCCGGGCGTTCGAGATGCTGTCGGACTGCCTCCTTCAAGGCGGTTCAATGCCGATACAGGAAAAGAAAGGGATTTTGCATATATTGTCCCGATTCATTTATAGAAAGAATGGAATTTGAGGTGTCCTATGGAAGGGAATGTCGTTAAGGTCGGGGATAAGGTGGATATACGCATCCTGCAGCACGTGGAGCAGGCGAAGCAGACGGGAGAGCGCCCGAAGGTATACCACAGCAAAGTGCTGAACATATTAGAAGACGGGCAGATGGAGCTTTTGGCTCCTGTGGAGAATGGGAAGAGCGCCCAGCTCCCGAAGGGCGTCCGCATGGAGTTCATGTTCTTCTCATCGGACGAGATTTACCGATGCGTCGCGCATATCAGGGATAGGTATGTCAGTGATCAGGTGGCGGTGCTCTTAGCTGAGCCGAAGACGGCGTTAGAGAAGCACCAGCGGCGGGACTACTACCGGTTCGAGTGCGCGATTGACATGCACTATATGCCCATCACGCCCCCTGAGGCCGAGATGCAGGATATTCACGAGCTGAAAGAGCACCACAGGCTGCACTATCCTCAGGATCTTCCGAGAGAAGGGGTGATTGTGGACTTGAGCGGCGGGGGGCTGCGTTTCCTGGGAGGGCAGCCGGGGGGCAATTGGAAGCACCTCTTGATGAGCTTCCACCTCAAGAACGAAGTGATGGACTATCGCATGGAAATCGTTGGCGATATCCTCCTTTGCCAGAAAGTGGACGTGGATTCGGAGGAAAAATATGAGTATCGCATGAATTTCCTTCCGAAGGATCGCGTGGATCGGGAAATGATCATCAAATATATTTTTGAGCAGGAACGAAGAAGCAGGGAAAAGGAATGATTTTATGAAAAAAAATATTTTAATCGTCGATGACTCTGCACTCATGAGAAAGGTTATGTGTGATATAATCACCTCAGACAGCACATTCCAGATTGCGGACGTATGCAAAGACGGCCTGGAGGCGTACATGAAGCTGAAAAGCAGGGAGTACGACGCGGTCGTCTTGGATATCACCATGCCGCGCATGGACGGCTTGGAGCTGCTGGAACGGCTGCAGCGTGAGAGGATCAAGGCATCGGTTATCGTCGTGAGCACGTTGACGGTCAAGGACGCAGATGTTACGATTCGCGCGATGGAACTGGGGGCGATTGACTTCGTAACAAAACCAGGAAATATCATCGAGGCCAAGGGCGAGGACTTCAAGAGGCAGCTGCTTAAGGTCCTAAGGGCGGTGGTCGCGTCGGAAAACGCGAAGAATTCCCTTCTGTCGACGCCGAAGGCTTTGGATATCTCGGTTTCCCAGAAGGCGCCGCAGGTGCAAGCGGCGAAAGCGGCCGCGGGGACGGGCAAGAAGAAGCTGGTCGCTTTGGCATGCTCCACAGGCGGCCCTAAGGCCTTGCAGAGCGTCATTCCTTATCTCCCGGAGAATATGGGCGCGCCGATGCTCCTTGTCCAGCATATGCCGGTTGGTTTTACCAAGTCCATGGCGGAACGGCTAGACGACGTAAGCAAAGTCAGGGTCAAGGAAGCGGAGGAAGGGGACGTCTTAGAGAAGGGATGCGTTTATATCGCGCCCGGCGGGTGGCATATGGAAGTTGTCAAGAAAGCGAATGACGTGCATGCCGTCCACCTAAGCGACAAGCCCGCAATCGGCGGCCTGCGGCCCTGCGCGAACGTGACTTACGAATCCTTGCGGACGAGCAGCTACGACCAGATCGTGTGCGTTGTGCTGACAGGCATGGGTTCCGATGGCACGAACGGGATCCTTTCCTTGCGCGAGAAAAAGGATATTTACGTGATTTCGCAGGATGCCCAGTCCTGCGTCGTGTACGGCATGCCTAAGGCAATCGCCGACACGGGAATTGTGAACGAGGTAGTTCCCTTGGCGGAAGTTGCAAAATCGATCATTAAGAACGTGGGGGTACAGTGATATGGATGTAAGCCAATATCTTGAGATTTTTATCGATGAGACGAATGGGCACCTGCAGGATCTGTCCGATTGCATCATGGTGCTCGAGAAAGAACCGGAAAACATGGACACGATCAACGAGATTTTCCGTGCCGCCCATTCCTTGAAGGGGATGGCGGGGACGATGGGTTTCAAGCGCATGCAGCGCCTGACCCATGACATGGAGAACGTGTTCCAGGAAATCCGCAGCGGCAACATGAACGTCACCAGCAGCTTGGTGGACGTCCTGTTCCAGTGTCTGGACGCGATCGAGGCTTACCTGGACAACATTAAGGAGAGCTCGGATGAGGGGACGGACGACAACGAGGCTATCATCAATGAGCTGAATGACATCCTTGCCGCGGGCACAGGAGCCGCCCCGCAGGAGGAAAAGCCGAAGGAACAGGCGGAGAAGCCCAAGGAATCGCCCACTGGCGAGAAATACCCCAAGAAATATCTCGATATCGAGTTTTCGGAAAAAGAGAAGGAAGAGCTGAAGGAAGCCGAAGAGAACGGGATGAACCTATACGGCATCACGGTATATATCCAGGAGGAATGCCTCCTGAAGGCGGCGCGTGCCTTTTTGGTATTCAAGGCGGTGGAGGATTATGGGAATATCCTCGTTTACAGCCCGAGCAGCCAGGACATTGAGGATGAGAAGTTTGGGGTTGACTTCAGCTTCTTCCTCGCGAGCGAAGCGGAATTTGAGAAAATCGAGGCCGTGGTGAAGGATGTTTCCGAGATCGAGGAAGTCGTTGGGGAACGCTTGAAATACAAGGAATTGACCGCGGCGGCTGAGAAGAAGGAAGCGGAGGAGGCCGA
>CAZOLD010000004.1:3143-6870 GCA_964580595.1 uncultured Eubacterium sp. | reverse complement strand
TGATGAACCAGGTCAGCGAGCTTATCATCGCGAAGAACTCCCTGGTCGCGTTTGGTTATAACCCGGAAGGGGACGGGGGTTCCAGCTCCCAGGCGTTCCATGAGCAGATTGAGTACCTGGAGCAGATTACCACCGGCTTGCATGAGTCCGTCATGAAGGTCAGGATGGTGCCGATTGAGAGCGTCGTCCAGAAATTCCCGCGCATGATCCGTGACTTGTCCAAGAAGCTGGGCAAGAAGATGGAGCTGAACATGACAGGCGAGGATACGGAGCTTGACCGTACCGTCGTCGACCAGATTGGCGACCCGCTCCAGCATTTGCTCCGCAATTCCGCTGACCATGGGCTTGAGAGCGCGGAAGTCCGCTTGAAGAGAGGGAAGCCGGAAGTCGGCGTCATTAACTTGAACGCGTTCCAGGAAGGGAATAACGTCATCATAGAAGTGAGCGATGACGGAAACGGCATTGACACGGAGGCCGTCAAGGGCAAGGCCATCGAGCGCGGGCTGGTGACGCCGGAGCAGGCTGCCGGCCTGAGCCAGAAGGAAATCATTGATTTCCTGTTCATGCCGAGCTTTTCGATGGCAAAGCAGATTTCGGACATCTCCGGCCGTGGCGTGGGGCTTGACGTCGTGAAATCCAATATCGAGGCGCTTGGCGGCGACGTGGAGGTGAAGAGCGTATACGGGGAAGGCTCTAAGTTCATCGTGCGCCTGCCCTTGACGCTTGCCATTATCCAGGCCTTGATGGTGGAGGTGCGCAAGGAAAAGTACGCGATCTCCCTAGGCTCGATTGAGACGATTGAGGAGATTTCCCCGTCTGACATCAAGTATGTGCAGGCTAAGGAAGTCATCCATATCCGAGACATGGTAATCCCCCTGTTTTACTTAGACCAGCTTTTAGACTGCGAGCCGGACGACACGGAGAAGGAGAGCCTTACGGTCATCATTGTCAGGAAGGGCGACCGCTTCGCGGGCCTTATCGTGGACGAGTTAGACGGGCAGCAGGAGATTGTCATCAAGTCCCTGGGCAAATATATCAATAACAGCTCCAAGATCATCAGTGGCGCGACTGTCTTAGGTGACGGCGAGGTGGCATTGATCCTGGATGTCAATACATTATTCTAGGAGGTGTCGGTATGGCAAAGAGCAGTTCCCTGATCCAGGACGACAAGAAGCAATATATCGTAGTGAAGATCGGCAGCGAGCAATACGGGATAGACATCAGTTATGTCAACAATATCGTGCGCATGCAGAAGATTACCCGCGTGCCAAAGGTGCAGCCCTATTTCAAAGGGGTTATCAACCTGCGTGGCGAGATCGTCCCGATCATGAGCATACGCACGAAGATGAATTTGGAGCCCGATGTTTTTACGGATGCCACGAGGATCATTATCTTGAAATTAGAAGAGCACGGGGTTCTTGGGATCTTGGTAGACGAGGTGAAGGAGGTCGTGACGCTAGGTCCTTGGGAGATTGACAAGGTGACGAGCGATACGAAGAGCAATAAGAGCAATTTCATTGATGGCGTTGGGAAGAGCGGCGGGGAGCTGATTTCCTTATTTGACATCAACAGTATCGTGGATGAGAATGAGAATGCGTGACGTGACCTGCGTGGGGCTGCTGCGGCAAGGAAGGCTTTTGCGGCAGCCTGTTCGCGATATGCGCGGACGGAAAGGAAAAGGACATGGCGAAATTTAGCTTGGAACAATTAAATGACGTATATTTTGATGTTCTCAAGGAAATTGGGAACATCGGCGCGGGGAATGCTACGACCGCGATATCGCAGATGCTGAACCTGCGGATGGACATGGAGGTGCCGAAGGTCGTCCTGCTGACGTTCCAGGAGCTTCCTGCGGCGATCTCCGCTGAGGAAGAGACGGTGCTGGGGATTTACCTTGAAGTGTCCGGCGACATAGATGGCAGCATGATGTTCCTGCTCAAGACGGACTCAGCCCATTATTTGGTGAACCGGCTCATGGGGCGCCCGGAGGATTACGCGGAGGATTTTGACGAGATGGATTTGTCGGCGCTAAAGGAGATCGGGAACATCATCTCAGGCTCTTACCTGTCAGCTTTGTCGGCGATGACGAACATGAAGATAACTTCTTCTGTGCCGTATTTGGCCCTGGACATGGCCGCGGCGATCCTGAGCGTCCCCGCTGTCCAATTCGGGCAATATGGGGATAACGCGCTATTGATAGAGACGGCTTTTGGGGATGACGTGAAGATTCAGGGATTTTTCATTTTGATGCCGGATGTTGATTCATATGATAAGATCTTGATGTCATTGGGGATTCCACTATAAGAGGAGCATAGGATAGATGGCGACAGTTAAAGTTGGGATGGCAGATTTGAATATTTGCAGGGCGCCTGATATGATTACGACTTTGGGCCTTGGCTCCTGTATCGGGATTGCGGTTTACGACCCGGCATTGAAGCTTGGGGGGCTGGCGCATATCATGCTGCCGGACAGCACGCAGATGCGGAATAACTCGAATATTGCCAAATTCGCGGATACGGGAATTGAGGAATTGATTAAGAGGATGCTGGCCGCGGGGGCGAACAAGCGCAGGCTTGTCGCGAAGATTGCGGGTGGCGCTAAGATGTTTGAGGTAAGCGGCTTATCAAATATCGGGAATGTCGGGGAGAGGAATGCTTTGGCATCCAAGCAGAAGCTGCACCAGCTTGGGATTCCCCTTCTGGCGGAGGATACGGGGCTGAACTACGGCCGGACTGTGGAACTCTATCCCGAAACTGGCGAATATTACATCAAGGCGGTCGGGAAGTCATTGAAGATTATCTGAAGGGAACGGCGTATGAAGACGAAACAGGTGCCAATCACGATTACTTTGATCGCAGGCTTTGTCACTTGCGTCATTGGGTTCCTCACGCATATGGAGATGGCCAGGTTTGTCCGGGTATGGGTGACTGTCTTAATCGTGTTTTATATTCTGGGATGTTTTGCGAAACTGGCGTTGGACCGGGTGTTCAAGGAAGAGGCGGAGGAGGCCGCAGACGAAGGCGAGGAGGAGCAGGCCGAGGACGCGGAGCCGAGCGAGGACGTAGCCATGGAGGCGGAACCGGCGGAAGAGGCGGTGGATGTGGAAGAGGCTTGACGCAGCGCGGGGTTTTCCTATGATTTTGGGGGCTTGGAACGCATATGGCAGGGAAAGAGCAGTTGTGGGCGGAATTCATCAAGAAGCCTACGCAGGAATTACGGGAAAAACTAATCATAGAATATGCGCCTTTGGTGAAGATCGTAGCGGGACGCTTGAGCATGTACTTGGGGTATAACGTGGAATATGACGATTTGGTGGGGTATGGGATCTTCGGGCTGATTGACGCGATTGATAAATTCGACGCGAACAAGGACGTGAAATTTGAGACATATGCCAGCCTGCGGATACGCGGATCCATCCTGGACCAGATCCGGAAGATGGATTGGATTCCAAGGACCGTCCGCCAAAAACAGAAGCGGATTGACGAGGCCATACGAAAGATTGAGGAGCGCACGGGCAGGAACGCCCTGGATGAGGAAATCGCGGAGGAATTGGAGGTCAGCGGCGAGGAATTGCTGAACTGGCAGTCACAGCTCAAGGCCACGAACCTCATATCCTTGAATGAGTACGTGGAGCAGGGCGCGGAGCCGGTCATGGACGCGAAGAGGAATTCGCATTTCATCCAGCCGGAGGACGCGGTAGCCCAGGAAGAGCTCAAGAAGGTGCTGG
>CAZOLD010000004.1:0-3133 GCA_964580595.1 uncultured Eubacterium sp. | reverse complement strand
CGCAGTCGTTGGAAACCCTCACCGAGAAGGAGAGGAAAGTCATCACGCTGTATTATTACGAGGATTTGACCTTAAAAGAGATCAGCAATATCCTCGAGGTGTCGGAGTCGCGTGTCTCGCAGCTCCACACGAAGGCATTGATGAAGATGAAGAAAACAATGGGGCCCTACATGAACATATTATCGGATTGAGCGGAGGATGCTTATGGAAAATCGGAATGGATATTTTAAATTAGACATAAGGGATGTAGGGATGTTCTTGCTGATTTATCCTCCCACGGGAGCCGGCAAGCCGGCGGAAGTCAAGGAGGCGGTCACGTACCTGGAACAGAAGGGATATAAGGGCTTCAACCTGAAGGAGCTGAATCAGGCGACCCAGCGCACGGACGCCATCCAGGAGGTCTACGTAGGGGAATGGAATGGATTCCAGGAGAATGAGCAGCTCGCGATGAACGTGTCGATTGACAAGATGCTCGTGTTCTGCAGGTTTTATCCTCCCTCCAACCAAGGCCACTTGCTGACAAAGGATGATATCTTGAAGGATTTTGCCTCGCGCCAGATTAAGGTGGGCATCAACGGCGCGGAGATTGATAAGTTTTTGAAAGAACGGCATTATTGCACGAATTACGTCATGGCGAAGGGCGTTCCCCCGATAAACGGCAAGGACGCGAAAATCGAGTATTTCTTTAACACGACCCATAACTTGAAGCCGAAAAAAAACGAGGACGGGACGGTCAATTACCATGAGCTTAACACAATCAGCCACGTAGAGAAGGGTCAGCTGTTGGCGAGGCTTCATCGGGAGGAGCCAGGGAAGCCGGGAATTGACGTTTACGGGAATGAGATAAACGGGCGCCAGCTGAAAGTCCTGAAACTGGAATATGGGAATAACATTACCCTGTCCGAGGACGAGACCGAGATCTATTCCGACGTGACCGGCCACGCGAGCCTGGTCAACCACAAAGTCTTTGTTTCCGATGTTTTTGAAGTGCCCGCGGATGTGGACAATACCACGGGCAACATCGTTTATGACGGGAACGTCCTCATCAAGGGAAATGTCAAGAGCGGGTTTTCTGTCCGGGCGAAAGGCGATATCATCATAGAGGGCGTCATCGAGGGGGCATACCTGCACGCGGGCGGGCAGATTATCGTGAAGCGCGGCATCCATGGCATGGCAAAGGGCAAAGTGGAGGCGGACAATAACATCATCACGAAGTTTATCGAGAACGCGACCGTTTCTTCCGGGGGGTTCGTGGAAACCGAGTCCATATTGCACAGCAACGTGTCCGCGGCTACGGACATTAGGGTCAGCGGGAGGAAGGGGTTCGTGAACGGCGGCGTCATCCGCGCCGGGAACCTTGTGGAAGCCCAGACCATAGGGTCGGAAATGGGCGCGGCCACCCGGATTGAGGTTGGGGTGGACCCGAACGTGAAGGCGCGTTATGGGGAAATCCAAAAGGAGATGGCGCAGATTGGGAAGGAATTGGACAAGATGCGCCCAATCCTTGTCAGCTTCAATGAGAAAGTGCAGAAGCGGGAGCCGATCACGCCCGAGAGGATGCAGCAAGTGCAGTCCATCGCCCAGTCTTTCAAGGCAAAGCAGCAGCAGCTGAACGCGCACAGGACGGAATTCCGGGAGCTCAACGAGGTGATCCAGATGTCCCAAGGGGCGAAGATCAAAGTCAAGGGCAATATTTATCCGGGCGTCTCCATACAGATTTCGGACGTTGGCATGAATATCAAGAGCGTGAGGGCTTGTTCCAAATTTGTGAAAGATCAAGGGGAAGTGGTCGTCCGGCCTTTGTAAAAGGAGTGGTGAGAATGTCAATCAGGCCTATCGAATTTAGCGGAGTCGTGCAGCGCAGCCAGGACATGAGCACGGTGAAGCAGAACGAGGATAACAAATCCTTGCTCCAGCAGCAGAATATGCAAACGCAATTTTCGAAAGAGACATCCCAGCATATGCAGCAAGTGCGGCAGGCGGACGATTCCAAGAATCCGGAGCAAAAGTTTGACGCCCGCGAGGAAGGACGCAACAAGTACGAGGATCGCCGGAAGAGAAAGAAAGCGTCGGGAAAAGATGAGAAGGAGCCAAAGCCGGCAAGGCTGACGGGCGGCTTTGACATGAAGGTATAGGTGGGTAAGGGTTATGACAGTATTGGAAGTAGTGCTATTGACGATTGGCGTCGTCATGATGATTGCCAGTTTTTTTCTGACGGAGAAACTTTCCAACAAGGACTTGGAGAAGATTTCCGAGCTGAGCACCGAGGAAATGCGCCGCATCCTGGAGAAGAGCCTGAACGAGGCCCAGGTGAAGGTGAACAATATGGTGGATCAAGTCATAGACCAGTCAATCGATAAATCCATGGACATCGTGGAACGTGCCCTTGACAAAGAAACGAATGAGAAGATGCGGGCAATTTCGGAATATTCCGATACCGTGCTAGAAGCAATCCACAAAACCCACAACGAAGTGATGTTTTTGTATAGCATGCTGAATGACAAGCACTCAGAGCTTACTAATTATGCAGGAAATCTTGCAGATTTAGCCATTCATCTCGAGGAATTGCAGACGGATATCCAGCAATCGACAGGAAAGGCCGAGGATTTGCTGCAGAGGCTGAAGGATTCCTTGGACGCTCCCGTACCGGCGTTGGCGGCCCCGAAGAGGCAAGCCCCTTCCCAGGCGCCCGCGCCTGAGGCGGCGGAAGAGACTCCGGAACCTCAGGCAGAGGAAGTGCCGAACCACAATCAGATGATCTTAGAGCGGTACAGGGAAGGGAAGAGCGCCGTGGAGATTGCCAAGGAGCTAGGGATTGGCGTAGGCGAGGTCCGGCTCGTGATCGGGCTGTTCAGGGAGGAAGATGCATAATTCATGAAATTGAAATATTATTTGCGGGGGCTTGGGATCGGCATTATCTGCACCGCCGTCATCATGGGGATCGCGCTCTCCGGAAACCAGAAAGAAACCCTCTCGGATGCTGAGATCATAGAAAGGGCGCGCATGCTTGGCATGGTGATGCCGGAGGAGGTCTCCGAGGAGGATTTGTCCGAGGATGCGGATTCCGGGGGAACGGGCAGCGGGGACGCGTCCGTACCCGGAGACGCCCAGGAGACGGAATCCGGTTCCGGGA
>CAZOLD010000003.1:5129-29200 GCA_964580595.1 uncultured Eubacterium sp. | reverse complement strand
CATGGCCGCCCCGCCTAATTCCTGAAGCTGTGGACGGGCGCGGGGATCCGCCCGCCGCGCCCGATGAAATCCGCGCACCCAAACGAGCTTACCGGCATCACCGGGGCATGGCCTAACAGCCCTCCGAACTCCACCATCTCCCCGACTTTTTTCCCAATGACGGGGATCAGGCGGACCGCCGTCGTCTTCTGGTTCACCATCCCGATCGCCATCTCGTCCGCGATAATGCCGGAGACCGTGGATGCCTCCACGTCCCCCGGGATGGCGATCATGTCCAAGCCGACCGAGCAGACGCAGGTCATGGCCTCAAGCTTCTCTAAGGTGAGCGCGCCCGCCTCCACGGCCCCTATCATCCCCTGGTCCTCGCTGACGGGGATAAACGCGCCGCTTAGCCCGCCGACATAGGAGGATGCCATGATGCCGCCCTTCTTCACCTGGTCGTTCAGGAGGGCGAGCGCCGCCGTCGAGCCCGGCGCGCCCACGCATTCCACCCCGATTTCCTTTAGGATATCCGCCACGGAATCGCCGACCGCGGGGGTCGGCGCCAGGGAAAGGTCAATGATGCCAAAGGGAATCCCCAGCCTCCTGCTGGCCTCCTGCGCCACCAGCTGCCCCACCCGCGTGATCTTGAACGCCGTCTTCTTAATCGTCTCGCACAGGACCTCAAAATTATCCCCGCGCACTTCCTCTAGGGCCTTCTTCACGACGCCCGGCCCGGAGACGCCTACGTTTATCACCGCGTCCGCCTCCGTCACCCCGTGGAACGCGCCCGCCATGAACGGGTTGTCGTCCGGCGCGTTGCAAAACACCACCAGCTTCGCGCACCCCAAGGAATCCTGCTCCTTCGTAAGGCGCGCCGTCTCCAAAATCACCTCGCCCATGAGCCTCACCGCGTCCATGTCGATTCCCGTCTTCGTGGAGCCGACGTTGACCGAGGCGCATACCCGCTCCGTCTCCGCGAGTGCGCGGGGATTGGAGCGGATCAAGTTCTCATCGCCCGCCGTCATGCCCTTAGATACCAAGGCGGAGTAACCGCCGATGAAATTCACGCCCACGGCCTTCGCCGCCTCGTCTAACGTCCGCGCCACCGAGGCGAAATCTTCCGGGGACTTGCAGGCCGCCTGCCCCGCGAGCGCGATCGGCGTCACGGAAATCCTCTTGTTCACGATGGGGATGCGGTAATTCCTCTCGATCTCCTCCCCGGCAGCGACTAAGTCCGCCGCCACGGCCGTGATTTTCCGGAAGATCTTCTCCTTTAACCTTTCAAGATCCGAATCGATGCAATCGAGCAGGCTGATCCCCAGCGTGATGGTTCGCACGTCCAGGTTCTCCTGCTCGATCATCTTGTTCGTCTCGCTCACTTCCCAAATATTTAACATATCCCGCTCCTATACCCTGTGCATCCGCTCGAAAATCTCTTCCTTTTGGCACTTCACGATGACGCCGATCTCCTCCCCTTCCTTCTCTAAGTCCTTCGCGCACTCGCCAAACGGCTTCCGCGCCCCCGACATGTCCACGATCATCATCATGGTAAAAAAGCCCTGCACGATGGTCTGGCTGATATCTAGCACGTTAATCCCTTGCTCCGCCAAGTACGTGCATACTTTCGCGATGATGCCCACGGTATCTTTCCCTACCACCGTGATGATCGCCTTGTCCGCGTCCTTTCCCGTATTTTCGATATTTTCCTTATTTTCATTTTTCTTATTTTCCTTATCTTCCATGTCCCTGTCCCTCCGTTTTTGTGCCGCGCCGGAGCCCTTTAGGCCCGTTCTCTCTCGCGGCGGCGCCACCCGTTCCTGGCCCGTTAAGACTGCAGCGTGAATCCCCCCGAGTCCTTGGACCTGATATTCATCAAGATGGAGCAATTCGCCAGATGCTCGTAATTCACTTCCAGGTTGTAGCTCACTTTCACGTCAATATTGTCCTCCGTCTCGTCTATGTCCACGCTTTTCGCGTCAATCCCGATAAGGATGCTGCCGAACGGCGTATTGTAATACGAGACATTTTTCCTGTTCCTCTCGAAAACCATATGCACGTTGGCAAAGCCTTTTTTCGTGATGTCAAGGGAATCCTCCGTCACCTGGATGATGTTGCGGATGCTCCCGTTGAACTCCTCCACCGCCTCATCATAGGTAATGTAATGCTTGCCGTCCTTCTTGTAGTAATCCCCCGTGGTGATCAGCTCGACCGGCTCCGCCTCCGGCTCATCCCCATTCTGGGCCACGAACTGCAATCCCCTGATTGACAACAATACGTCCTTCGTCATACGCCGCGCCTCCCAACGCCAAGCTCATTTTCAAACACCACAATCTTACCTGTTTTGCGGGAAAAATGCAAGGGGTTGTTCCCGTGCCACGCATTGACCTTGGGGCAAAAGCATGGTAAGATCTACCTTGAAAGCCCGGTCGCTAACCCGTATAAAGGCGATAGCCCAGATTGCGAATACGGGCAGGATTGCGAAAGCTGCGCAGCAGCGGAGCAATCCGTGGGCTTTCATCCATGGTATCGCCCCGCTTGCGGGGCATGAGGGTTAGGGAGGAGGCGTTCTTTGGGAGCGCAGTGATGCCGAATTTGAAGAAATCCACCGTGAATTCAGGAGGGACGCCAGATGAGCAAAGATCCTGCCATCGTATCCAAGACGATGAAAAAAATACGCAGCAAGGACACGTCCATAGAAGTCTGCCTCCGCAAGGCCCTATGGCACAAGGGATACCGCTACCGCAAGAATTACAAGGAACTGCCGGGCTCCCCTGACATCGTCCTGACCAAGTACAAAATCGCGATTTTCTGCGACAGCGAGTTTTTCCACGGCAAAGACTGGGATATCCTAAAGCCGCAGCTGGAGCGGGGAAACCATCCTGATTATTGGGTCGACAAGATCCAGCGGAACCGCTGCCGCGACTGGGAAAACGACAAGAAACTGCTGTTCTTAGGCTACACGGTCATCCATTTCTGGGGGCGCGACATCCTAAAGCATACCGACGAATGCCTGAAGGCCATCGAAGAGGCCATTTGGGACAGCGAATGCCAGGCTTCCGATGACCTGGCCGCCCCATGAAACCAGGGGAAATCATGCCTCCATGCAATACATCTCGGACGAGAAATCCTCTGAGCCGCGCATCCCTTCCCGGCATTCGTTCCCGCAGGCGGCCTGGCGCAATTTCACGCCGCCGTGCATCAGCACGTCCCCGTAGGCAAGGCAAGACTGTGCGCTCTCCCCTTCCCCGTAAAACCGGTACTTCGCGCTCTCGTCTAAGCCCTTCGCGTAAAACGTCTCCGTCCGCGTGTTCGGCACGGCAAGCTTTTGCATCAGCATCCCGACCGCCCGCGACCGGTCCTTTGAGACGCACGTCCATTCCAGGACGTTCCCGTGCCCGGCGGAGAGGCAGCTGCCCCCCGAAAACGTCCGCCCGCGGTAAAATGTCCCGAATTGCAGGACATCCCGCCATTCCTTGTACCAGGCGATCTGCTCTTTCACCTCCCGTAACGTCTCTTCGTCCATCCGGGTAAAATCACATTCATAGCCAAATATCCCGAAACAAGCCACGTGGAAACGCGACCGCAGCGGGGTGGTCCGCATGGTCTGGTGGTTCGGGCAAGCAGACACATGCGCGCTTAGGACGGACATCGGGTATCCATAGCTGTATCCCGTCTGGATCTGCGCACGGCAAAGCGCGTCCGTGTCATCGCTCGCCCAAATCTGCGGGAAATAGCAAAGCATCCCCAAGTCGAAGCGGTTCCCGCCCGCGCAGCATCCCTCAAACAGGATCCGCGGAAAACGTTTTGTCAGCTCCCTCACGCATCGGTACAGGCCCAGGACATAGCGGTGCGCCACCTCGCCCTGGCGTTCCGCCGGCAAGCCGCCGGAAAAATAATCCGTGAACGTCCGGTTCATGTCCCACTTCACATAGGAGACTTCCCCCTCGGAAAATACCTTGCTCATCTGCCCTATGATGAAATCCTGCACCTCTTCCCTGGTCAAATCCAAAATCCGCTGGTTGCGCCCCTCCGAATGGGGTTTCCCCGGTATCTGCAAGGCCCAATCCGGATGCTCCCGGTACAGCCTGCTCTGGACATTCACCATCTCCGGCTCCACCCATATGCCGAAACCCAGCCCCATTTGGCGTATCTTCCCGGAAATTCCCGCAAGGCCCCCAGGAAGCTTCCTCCTATCGGCCTGCCAATCGCCAAGGGATTGCGTATCGTCGTCCCTTGTCCCGAACCAGCCGTCGTCCATGACGAAAAGCTCGGCCCCCGCTTCCTTCCCGGCCCTTGCCAAGCGCAGCAGCCGTTCCTCGTCAATGTCGAAATAAGCGGCCTCCCAGCTGTTCAAAAGCACCGGGCGCGCCTTATGCTTCCAATACCCCCGCACGATATGTTCCCGGATGAAATGATGCATCCTATGGCTCATCCCTTGAAACCCCTCGCAGGAATAGGCCATGACGGCCTCCGGGCTCTCGAAATCCTCCCCCGGTCTTAGCAGGTAGCAAAACGACTGCGGGTTGATGCCCGAGACGAAGCGCGTTTTCCCAAAGCTGCCGACTTCCACGGCCTCAAAATGGTTGCCGCTGTAAATCAAGTTGAATCCATAGCAATCCCCATAATCCTCGGACGCCTCCGGGCTGCTTAGCATGACGAAAGGGTTTGCCCGGTTGGAGGATGTTCCCGTGTAGGAAGCGTTCACGTATTTCCCCGCCCGCAACCGGATCCGCGATTGATCCATCTCCCTGGCCCAGGCTCCCGTAAACGTGGTAAGGACATAATCCGGCGTGTCAAAATCCACCTGGGCGCTCATTAGCCGGAGCAGCTTTACCGTCTCCCCGCTTCGGTTGATGAGCCTCGCGGCGCGCGAAATCACGTCGCAATCCCCGTAGACAAAATAGAGCAGCTCCAAGTCCAGGCCGTATTGCGCGTCCGTGAGCGTCACGCACAGGGTCTCCACTTCCCCCTCGTCGCCGTAGGAGCCGGGAAGCGTCCGGAACGCCTCCTTCCCGCGGAAAATCCGCGCGCCCTGAAACAAAAAATCCGACGTGGCGCTGCCGTCGCCATGCACTACCTCCACGAAAGGCTCTCTGATATCCCCTTTCCCGTAGGACGACATCTCGAGCCGCACGTCCTCCAGCGACAGGTAGGGAAACCTCTCGCTGTACACGCTCGTGTTTCCCGGGGGCGCGGCAAATTTCTCCGCCAGCGCCTCTAGCCCTTCCCCGGAATCCGCCGTAATGCGCCGCCCATAGTATAAGTGCTCCAAATGCCCGCTCTCCATCACACGGAACCCGTAAGTTGTATGCTCCGTGTGCAGCAGGAAGAAATTCCCGCACCGCTGAATCATGGCCCTCCTCCTTTTCCCAAAAACAAAGCTGCCGCGGTCGCGGTGGAAAACCCATCCACCACGCGCCGCGGCAGCAAAACCCGCGCTTGAATCACAGATTGATAAACCGGTCAGCCTCGCTCGTCAGGTTGCCCGCCACCTGCCTGTTGTCATTCATCGCCTCCGAAATCTCATCGATGTCCTTCACCAAGTCGGAGGTGTTCATCGCCACGTTCGTCGCGCCCTTCGTGCTCTCCTCCACCGCCTGGCTGATGCCGTTGATGGAATTGGTAATGCTGTCCATAAGCTGCTTCAAGCTGACGGACATGTCATTGAAGCGGTTGACGATCTCGTTGACATGGACGGCATCCTCATTGTACTGCCTGCCGGCATTCACGAAGTTCTCGTAATCCGGAAGGATGTTCTCATTAATATACTTCACGATGGAATCCGCGCTGTCGATCAATTCCTTCACGGCATCCACGACCATGTTGTTGATCGTCTGGATATTGTTCGCCGCCTCGCGGCTGGAATTCGCCAGCTGGCTGATCTCGTCCGCGACGACCGCGAACCCGCGGCCGGCCTCGCCCGCCCTGGCCGCCTCAATCGAGGCGTTCAAGGAAAGCAGGTTCGTCTGGTTGGAGATGCTTAGGATCTCGTCGGTCAGGTCGTTGACCCTGTCGACGCTCTTGCTGTCCTCAATCGCCTGCTGCAGCTTATTGATAATTCCGTTGACAATGTCGCTCGTATTCCTCTTGTTCTCAACCGCGCTGCGCTCTAGGTTCTCCGCTCGCTCTTGCATGCCTACCGCGTAATCGTACATGCCCTGCGAGGAGTCGGAAAGCTCAAGGACGTTCTCGTCAACGGTGTCGATGCTCTCCTTGATGCCCGCGATCGTGGAGGAAATCTCCTCCATGGACGCCGACAGCTCTTCCATGACGGAGGAAATGTCATTAGAGTTGTCATTCGCCGTCGTCACCTTATCCGACACGAGGCTCACGACGGACCCCAGCTTGCTGGAACTTACGTTGATCTGACCCATGATGCCCTGCAGCGTCTCGATGAATATGTTGATGCCGGCGGCCAGCGTGCCAATCTCATCCGTGCAGAAGCATTGCACGCGCCTCGTAAGGTCGCCCTGGCCCTCCTCAATCGTGGCAATGATGCCGCGAAGCTGCTTATTGATATTGATAAGCCTCTTGCACACCCAAGTCCAGCACACCCATATTAAGAACAGGAGCACGATGGCGGCAATGATGATGACGGAAAAGATGGAGATCCGGACCCTCTGGTAGACCTCGTTCTGGTGCGTCACCGCCGCTTCCATGCCCGCCTTGTTGATGTCGCGCATCTCCGTCAGCTCCGCGGTCAGCGCCGTGCCG
This sequence comes from uncultured Eubacterium sp., assembly GCA_964580595.1. Taxonomy (GTDB): domain Bacteria; phylum Bacillota; class Clostridia; order Lachnospirales; family Lachnospiraceae; genus Petralouisia. The sequence continues at coordinate 22,504 of CAZOLD010000003.1, read as the reverse complement.
GCCTCCTTCAAATCCACGTTCGCCAATTGCACGGCGGTCTGCAGCTGCTCGTCCGACACGCCGTTCGCGCTGTTCGTAAGTATCTTATCGTAAATGACCACATATGCGGCATAATCCTCCTCAAATTGATGGAAGCTCGTCTCTTCCTCCTCGGAGCTTAGGAGCGGCTCATAGGAATCACACAAGCTGGTGATCGTCTCCTTCAAGGACTTCTGCTCATCCATCAGGTTCGCCTGGAGATCCGGGTCGTCCCTGCCCACGATATGCGCGAACGCCACGCGCCGCAGCGTCTGGTATGCCGCCGTCACGTCGCCTAAGGCCTCGATCTTCATCGCGTAATTCCCGGAAACCTCCTCGCTGGCGGACATGATCTGGCCGACGCTCGTCAGCCCTATGATCCCCAACGCGAACAACAGACATCCGATCACTGATACAGGGAGCAGAATCTTATATCTGATGCTCAGATTCTTCAAAAACACTTTCATCTCTTTTCCTCCTCTTTTGATGATAATTTGTAATTACTCCGCAGTCGAATGCCTCCGGATGGCGTCTATGATCTTCTCCTGTACCGGGATCACGCCTGTAAGCACCGCCCTGGCCTGTTCCGGCTGCTTCTTCCGAAGCAAGTCCACGACATCTGAGTATGCGTTGAAAATCGGGGTAAGCGAGAGGTTCGCCGCCGCGCCCTTGACCGCGTGCGCCTTCTCAATGATATCGTCATAATTCTCCCCGTCGAAATCAGGGTCGACCGCATATTCCTTCATCATTTTCAAAAACGACCCAAGCATCTTCTCGTAAATCTTGGCATTCCCGCCGAGGCGCCCCACGCCCGCGTCCACGTCCACGCCAAGATCCCTCAATTCATCCAGCAAACCCATTGTCAACCTCTCCTTTTACGAACAAAAAATCAGCGTATATATACTATCACAAATTTTCGCGCATCGCAAGATATTTTTTCCCGTAAGACAGCCCTCCCGGCCACTTCCCATGCCGTTTCCGGCAGGCCGGATCATGATGCCCCGCAACGCTTCCCATGGCGTTTTCGGCCTGCCGCGCGGGCAGATGCCCGCTGCGCTTTGCCATGCCGTTTCCAGCATACAGGCGCATGGATGCCCGCGGCGCTTCCCCGTGGCGCTTCCCATGCCGTTCCCGCCCTGCCGAAGCGTGGTTCCTTTCCGCGCTCCCCATCCGCCGGCGGCGCGAAAGGGCTGCTGCGCTCACTGTCCCACAACCAGGCTCACCGCCCCGCGACCAGGCTCACCGCCCCGCGACCAGGCTCACCGCCCCGCGACCAGGCTCACCGCCCCGCGACCAGGCTCACCGTCTCGCGCGCGATCGCCAGCTCCTCATTGGTCGGCAGGCAGATCACCGTGACCTTGGAGTCCGGCGCCGAGATGATCCTCTCCTCCCCGCGCACCTTGTTGGCCTCCTCGTCTAGCTTCACGCCCAGGTATCCCAAATGAGCACAGATCCCGCTGCGCGTGTCCGGGCCGTTCTCCCCGACGCCCGCCGTGAAGCAGATGACGTCCACGCCGTTCATGGCGGCCGTGTAAGCGCCCACGTATTTCGCGGCACGGTAAATGAACGCCCGCAGCGCCCGCGTGCCCGCGTGGTCGCCCTTTGCCGCGGCCGCCTCCAAATCCCTGAAATCGCTGGAGATATGGGAGAGCCCCTGCACGCCCGACTTCTTGTTCAAGATCTCCATCACGCCCTCTAAGCTAAGGCCCTCCTTCTTGGCGATGTACTCCATCGCGCCCGGGTCGATGTCTCCGGAACGCGTGCCCATGATCAGCCCCTCTAACGGCGTCAGTCCCATGGAAGTGTCGACGGACTTCCCGTTCTTCACCGCGCAAATGGACGCGCCGTTCCCCAAATGGCAGACGATGGTCTTTAGCTCCTCATAGGGCCTCCCTAACATCTGCGCCGCGCGCTTGGAGACATAGCTGTGGGATGTGCCGTGGAACCCATATCTCCTCACCTTGTATTTCTCATAATAGTCATAATCAATCCCGTACAGGTACGCCTCTTCCGGCATCGTCTGGTGGAACGCCGTGTCAAACACGCCGACCATCGGCACGTCCGGCATTAGCTCCTGGCAGGCGCGTATCCCGATCAAGTTGGCCGGATTATGGAGAGGCGCGAGGTCGTTGCACTCCTCCACCGCCCTTATCACTTCCTCGTCCAAAATCGTGGACGCCGCGAACTTCTCCCCGCCATGCACGATGCGGTGCCCGACGGCCCCGATTTCCGACAAGCTCCCCAACGCCCCCGTCGCGGGATTCACCAGCGCGTCCAAGACCATCCGGATCGCCTGCTTATGCGTGGGCATGTCCGCCTCCGTCACTTCCTTGTCGCATCCGGCCTTCTGGTAAACCAGCCTGCCATCTAACCCGATCCTCTCGCACAATCCCTTCGCCAGCACCGACTCCGTGTCAGAATTGATCACCTGGTATTTCAGGGACGAGCTCCCGCAATTAATTACCAATACGTTCATTTTCCCTATTCCTTTCTGTCATGATTCAAAAAAAATGTTCACTTACGAAACATTATAAACGATTCTTATTTTTGATACAAGGGCAACCTTGATATTCTTCACGCAAATGATATACTGGGATTGGGCGCGGTCGCGGGAAATCCGGGCACGGAGCCGCAGAGGAAAATTTGAACGCGGAACTGCGGGGAAATCCGGGCACGGAACCGCGGAGGAAAGATTTGGCGCAATCGCGAAAAATCCGGATGCGAAACCGCGGGGAAATTCGAGCGCGGTCACATGAAAATCCAGGCGCACGCGCGGCGAAAGGAGGGCGTCATGAGGGTCCTTGGCATCATTGTGGAATATAATCCCTTCCATAACGGGCATTCCTACCAGATAGAGAGCTTAAGGCGGGAGACGGGCGCGGATTACGCCATCGTCGCGATGAACGGGAATTTCACGCAAAGGGGCGCGCCGGCGCTCATGGAAAAATACCACAGGGCGCGGGCGGCGCTTTGCTGCGGCGCGGACTTGGTCTTAGAGCTCCCCGCCATTTTCGGGACGTCCAGCGCGGAATATTTCGCGAGGGGCGGCGTCTCCCTCTTAAATGCCACGGGCGTCGTCACGCATCTGGGATTCGGCACGGAGGATTGCCCTTTCGGGATCCTGGCTGCCGCGGCGGGAGCAATCTCGCGCGAGCCCGACATATACCGCGAGACGCTAAGGCAGGGGCAAAAGGAAGGCCTTTCCTTCCCCGCCGCCCGCCTTAAGGCCTTGCGCGCGTATTTTTCCGCGAACGGGATGCCTGCGGACGGCCCCTTCGGCGAGGCGCTAAGCCAGGCCCTCTCCTCCCCGAACAACATCCTGGCGGTAGAATACCTGAAAGCCATTTCTGCGGAAGCCCCGGGCATCATCCCCGTCCCGCTCGCGCGAAGGGGCGGCGATCATCACGATGAGTCCCTTTCCGGGAAGTACTGTTCCGCCTCCGCGATCCGCTCCCTTCTGCTAACGGGCGGGCGCGCGGGCCTCCCCGCGCTTTCAAAATGCATGCCCCCGGCTTCCCTGTCCATATTGGAGCAATATCCCTACCCTTACCTGCGCGAGGATGATTTCTCCATGCTGCTGCGCTATAAGCTGTCCTTCGAGAGCGCCGAATGGCTGGCGTCCTGCGCCGACGGCTCCCCCGAGCTGGCCGCCAGGATCAAAAAAAAGCTCCCCGCCTTCACGACGTGGACGGGCTTCTTAAAGCTGCTCAAGACGAAAAACGTCACGTACGCGCGGCTGAGCCGCTTCTGCCTCCACGCGCTCCTGGGCATCCGCAAGGAAGATTACGACACGCTGCGCCGCCCTGCCTACCTGCGGGTGTTAGGGCTGCGCAAGGCGGCCTCCCCCCTCCTTGCCGCCATCCGCTCGCGCGGCAGCCTGCCGCTTGTCACGAGCTCGGCCGACGCCATGAGGTCCCTTCCCGAAGCGGGGAAAAGGGAACTCACCATTGACCTAAACGCTGGGGAGCTGTACCGCATCGGGCTGGGAGGGGAAGCCCCCTTAAATGACTTCCGGCATCCCATCGTATGCCTGTGAAAGCAAGCAGGCCATCCGCATGTCTCGAAGCCATGGCGCCGCCTTGGGGGAAAGCCCACGTATTTGCCCGCAAGCAGTCCGTCCGCATGTCCCGAAACCATGGGGAAAGCCCATGGATTGCTCCGCTGCTGCGCAGCTCCCGCAATCCTGCCCGTATTCGCAATCCGGGCTATCGCCCTTGTACGGGTTAGCGTGAAATAAAGCGGCACCCCGTCCCGAAAGACGGTAGCGCCGCTAGCTATTCGCGATAATTTCCCCAGGCATCCGGGGCTTGCCCGGCTGCCTGCCTTTAAATCCCGCGCGCCTAGGATACCCTCTCATACCGCGCGAGGTTCTGCTCGTAAAATTTCTCCTTGTCAACGGGGCGCCCATAATAGAAGCCCTGGATATAATCCGGATGGAGCTCCCTTAGCTTATCCAGCTCCTCTTTCGTCTCAATCCCCTCAAAGCACACCGACATCCCGATGCTGTGCGCCATCTCCACGATGTACCCCACCAGGTTGTAATCAAAGTCGTTCTTCACCGCCTTGGACGTGAAGCCGCGGTCTAGCTTCAAAAGGTTCACCCGCAAATTCTGCAGGTAAGACAGGGAAGAATACCCGGTGCCGAAATCGTCCAGCGCGATCTTCACCTTATTCTCATTGAGCACGTCCAAAAGCTCCTGCACGGAATCGTCATAGGAAATCAGGCCGCTCTCCGTGAACTCAAACAGGACCGTGCATGGGTTGATGCCGGACTCCCTGATGGAGGACATGATCCCCCCGACGACATCCGACTTGCAAATCTGGATGAAGGAGAGGTTGATGTTGATCCGAAAGTCCGGCATCAGCTCCTGCCATTGGAGGCTCTGATGGATTGCCGTCTGGTACACCCACTCCCCGACCGGGATGATCAGGCCGCTTTCCTCCAGAATCGGGATGAACACGCCCGGGGAAAGCATCCCGTACTCCTTGCAGAAAAACCGCAGGAGTGCCTCCGCCCCGGTCACCTCTTCCGTCTCGGCGGAAACAATCGGCTGGTAATAAACCTCGAACCCCTCGAAATTATGGTTCACCGCGTAACGTAGCTTCTCCTGTATGTCGATGCCCTTCAAGTAATTGTCATAATCTTCCTCGTCAAACACATAGGAGCAATTCTTCCCGTTCTTCTTCGCTTCCCCCAGGGAAAACTCGGAACGGTTGCACAGCTGCTCGAACTCCATCTCCGCGAAGGAAAACCCGACGACCCCGGCGGAAATCGTGTAGAAATTCCGGTACCCGTCCTCCTTGCGGTCCTGCTCTATCATGATGCGAACCTTATGGTACATCCGCCGCGCCTTCTGCACGTCCCTCTCCATCATCAGGACGGCGAACTCATCCCCGCTCATGCGGTAGCACTGGCCGGACCCGCAGGCCTTCTCTAAGCACTTCGCGATGCTCTGGAGGATATTGTCCCCCGCCTCCATGCCATAACGCTCATTCACATCCTTGAAATTGTCCACCCCGATGCGGAGCAACGTGCCTTCCTTGCAAGCCCCCGTGTCCCGGATCTTCTGATAATCGTTCTGCAAGCGGCGCTCCGCCAGCAGCCCCGTGACATTGTCCGCCTTGCGCCGGTTGCCTATCTCCGTGATCCGCCCGACTAGGACCCTCCTGGGACGGCCGCCCTCATCCGAGGAAGCATCCTCCACCATCACGCCGCGGCAGCTGATCCACACGATCCTCCCCTGCCTGTCCAGCCAGCGGTACTCCATGTTGTGGGCGTCTTCCTTCCCCTCCTGCAGGCGGCTGATATCCTCTGACAGCATTGGGTAATCCTCCGGATACACGACCTTGCGGATGTGCTCCGTCGCGTTGTCAAAATGGGACGCGGGAAAATGGAACCTCTCCACCGCCCGCTCCGAGATGCTGTAGTAATCCGCGCCAATGTCGAAAAAGAACATGTAGTCATCCGTGCACTTCCCCAGCACCTGCATGATGTATTCAAATTCTTCCCTTCCAGCTATGTTAAACAATTCTTCTTTCCCCATTCCGGTCATCTCCTGAAGGAAATATTAGCACAAAATCCTGGAATTGGCAATTTGAAATTTCAATCCCTTGATATTAAGGCAGGGGGCCTCCCTCCGTACCCCGTACGGCGGGAAGCCCCTGCCATCCTGCCGGGACGAAGCCCGGCGGCCTTTGCCACGTTACACTGAAAGCCCAGTCGCAATGTCCATGCGGATGGACTGCTTGCAGTCCGATCCGCATGGACATTAGCGACGCTAACCCGTACAAGGGCGACAGCCCGGATTGCGAATACGGGTTGGATTGCGAAAGCTGCGCCGCAGCGGAGCAATCCGTGGGCTTTCATCCATGGCGGCGCCCCGCTTGCGAATGGAATGCTTGCAGTCCGATCCGCAAGGCCCGGTTCCTTATCCTTACATCATGCCCATGCCGCCGGCGCCGCCCGCGGGCGCCGCCGGAACCTCTTCCTTGATGTTCGCCACTACGGACTCCGTGGTCAGGAAGGTGGCCGCGACGGAAGTCGCGTTCTGCAGCGCGCTCCTCGTCACCTTGACCGGGTCAAGGATGCCCGCCTCCACCATGTCCACATATTCCTCTTTCGCCGCGTCAAAGCCGACCCCGCGCTCGGATTCCTTCACCTTGTTGATGATGACCGCGCCTTCTAGCCCGGCGTTCGCGACGATGTAATAAAGCGGCGCCTCCAAAGCCTTCAGGATGACGTTCGCTCCCGTCTTCTCGTCGCCCTCTAAGGTCTCAGCCAAGGTCGCGACTTCCTTCGCCGCGTGCACGTACGCGGATCCGCCGCCCGCGATGATCCCTTCCTCGACAGCCGCCCTCGTCGCGTTCAGGGCGTCCTCCATGCGCAGCTTGCTCTCCTTCATCTCCGTCTCGGTAGCCGCGCCGACGCGGATGACCGCCACGCCGCCCGCCAGCTTCGCCAGCCTCTCCTGGAGCTTCTCTTTGTCGAAATCGGACGTCGTGTCGTCAATCTGGGAGCGGATCTGGGACACGCGCGCGGCAATCGCGTCCTTATCCCCCTCGCCGTCCACGATGATCGTGTTTTCCTTCTGGACCTTGACGGACTTCGCGCGGCCCAGCTGATCCAGCGTCGCGTCCTTTAACTCCAGCCCAAGCTCCTCGGAAATGACCTGGCCGCCCGTGAGGATCGCGATGTCCTCAAGCATTTCCTTCCTGCGGTCGCCATATCCCGGAGCCTTCACGGCCACCACGTTGAACGTGCCGCGAAGCTTATTGACGATCAAAGTGGTGAGCGCCTCGCCCTCCACGTCCTCCGCGATAATGAGGAGCCTCGCGCCGGATTGCACGACCTGCTCTAAGAGCGGCAGGATCTCCTGGATATTGCTGATCTTCTTGTCCGTGATGAGGATGTAGGGATCGTCTAAGACCGCCTCCATCTTGTCCATGTCAGTCGCCATGTACGCGGAAATGTAGCCACGGTCAAACTGCATGCCTTCCACCAGGTCCAGCTCCGTGTGCATCGTCTTGGACTCCTCGATCGTGATCACGCCGTCATTGGAGACCTTCTCCATCGCGTCCGCGACCAGCGTGCCGACCTCGTCGTCCCCCGCGGAAATCGCGGCCACCTTCGTGATCTGGTCCTTGCCCTTCACCTTCTGGCTCATCGCGGCGATCGACTCGACCGCCTTCTCCGTCGCCTTCTTCATGCCGCGCCTCAGGCTGACCGGGTTCGCGCCGGCCTCCAGGTTCTTCATTCCTTCCTTAATCATCGCCTGCGCCAGCACGGTCGCCGTCGTGGTGCCGTCCCCCGCCACGTCGTTCGTCTTCGTCGCCACTTCCTTGACCAGCTGCGCGCCCATGTTCTCGAACGCGTCCTCAAGCTCGATCTCCTTCGCGATCGTGACGCCGTCATTCGTGATGAGCGGCGCGCCGTAGGACTTGTCCAGCACGACGTTCCTGCCCTTAGGCCCTAACGTCACCCTTACGGTATTCGCCAATTTGTCAATGCCCGTTTCCAGCGCTGTCCTTGCCTCTGTGCCATATTTGATTTCCTTTGCCATGATTATTCGTCTCCTTTTCTGATATGCCCTGCCGCCCGCGCCCTCCACGGGCGCCGTCGGGAATCCCGTCATGCCGCCCTAGCGGCGGGCGCCTTAGCCTGTTTTGAACCGTCCCTAGCCTTCCACGATTGCAAGGATGTCGCTTTGCTTTACGATAATGTATTCCTCGCCATCCAGCTTCACTTCATTTCCGGAATATTTGGAGTAAATGACCTTGTCCCCCGCCTTCACCTGCATGGTGATCTCTTTCCCATCCACGTTCCCGCCGGGACCTACTGCCACGACCTCCGCCTCCTGCGGCTTCTCCTGCGCGCTTCCCGCCAGGATGATGCCGGACTTCGTCGTCTCCTCAGCCTCGAATTGCTTCAATACAACTCTGTCTCCCAATGGTACTAATTTCATCGCGATTCCTCCTTGTCACACATTCTGCTTTGTTTTGTTTGTTATTAGCACTCATCAAAAATGAGTGCTAACGACTCCATGTGGAATAATTTAGCACTCTTTTTTTTCTTTGTCAATACTAATTTTTTAAATTTTTCATCCGCCGCCCGCGGGGCCTTTTAAGGCCGCCCCTCAGGCGAGATGCAGGTTCTTCAAGGAAAGGTCTAAGATGGGCGCGGAATGCGTCAGCGCCCCGCAGGAAATGTAGTCGATGCCGAGCCCTAGGTAGCGCGCGACGTTCTCCTTGGTCACGTTGCCGGAGCACTCGATCTTCGCCCGCCCGTCAATGGCCGCGATGGCTTCCTTCATCGTCTCCACGTCCATGTTGTCTAGCATGATGATGTCCGCACCCGCCTCCACGGCGTCCCTCACCATCTGGACCGTCTCGCACTCCACCTCGATCTTGCGCACGAAAGGCGCGTACTCCCGCGCCATGCGCACGGCCTCCTTCACGCCGCCCGCCGCGCCGATGTGGTTGTCCTTGAGCAGGACGCCGTCGGAAAGGTTGTAGCGGTGGTTCTGCCCGCCGCCCGCCTTGACCGCGTATTTCTCGAAAATGCGCATCCCGGGCGTCGTCTTCCTCGTGTCCAAAAGCGTGATCCCGCTGCCATCCAAAAGCTTCACGATGGAATTCGTGTACGTCGCGATGCCGCTCATGCGCTGCAGGTAATTTAGCGCCGTGCGCTCCCCGGAAAGGATGGCCCTGATATCCCCGGCGACCGTCCCTACCAGGCTCCCCTTCTCCACGGCCTCGCCGTCCGAATAACGGAACTCGACCTCGACGGCGTCGTCTAAAAGCTCAAACACGCGCTGGAAGACGAACAGGCCCGCCAGCACGCCATCCTGCTTGCAGATGAGCTGCGCCTCTCCCCTCCTCTTTTCCGGCATCACCGCGTTCGTCGTGACGTCCTCGCTGGAAATATCCTCCCTCAATGCCTGCAGGATCCATTTATCCGCCTGCAGAGTCATCGTGATGCTGTTGTTCATACTCCCTCGTTCTCCTTTCTATCTCCTGCCGCACGAGGTCATGGTTCTCCCCGCGCAGGCGGTCTAAGTCCTCATATTCCCCCGGGCGGAACAAATCCTGCCATTCCCATGGTCCTTCTTCCCGCGACGATAGGATATCCAGGGCCGCGCGCCGCGCGAACACCATGCTTTCTAAGAGGGAATTGCTCGCTAGGCGGTTCGCGCCGTGGACGCCGTTGCATCCCGTCTCCCCGACGGCATAGAGATGCCCCATCGAGGTCCGGCCGTCTAAGTCCGAGCGAACCCCGCCCATGAAATAATGCTGCCCGGGCACGACAGGGATCCAATCCTTCCTCACGTCGTACCCCTCTTCCAGGCATTTCTTATGAATATTGGGGAAATGCCCCAGGATCACGTCCTGCGGGATATGCTCCATGGAAAGCCAGACATAGGGCTTGCCGTCCTTCTCCATCTGCTCTCGGATCGCCGCCGTCACGACGTCCCTAGGCTGCAGCTCGTCGACGAACCGCTCGCCCGCCGCGTTATAGAGCACCGCCCCCTCGCCGCGGACGGACTCGGAAATCAAGAAACGCCTGCCTGGCTTCGTCGAGTAGAGGGTCGTGGGGTGGATCTGGACGAAATTGACGTCCCTTAGGGCAATCCCGTGCCGGATGGCGACCGCGACCCCGTCCCCCGTCAAATGGGGGAAATTCGTCGAATGGCGGTAGAGCCCGCCGATCCCGCCACAGGCTAGGACCGTATCCCGCGCGTAGGCGGGGCGGACGCGCCCGTCCCTCCCCATGACGACGATCCCGCGGCAGGAGTTCCCCTCGCACAAAAGATCCAGCATCTCCACATGCTCCCAGATGGAAATGTTCCCCCGCTCCCTTGCCCGCGCCAGCAGCTTTTCCGTGATTTCCTTCCCGGTCACGTCCTCGTGGAAAAGGATGCGCGGCCTGGAATGGCCGCCCTCCCTGGTATAGGCCAGCTCGCCGCCGCGCCTCTCGAATTCCACGCCGTAGCCGATCAGAAGCTCGATAATCCGCGGGGAATCCAGGATCATCCTCTCCACGGACGCCGGCTCGTTTAGGTAATGCCCGGCCCGCATCGTGTCCTCGAAATAGGAGTCATAATCCTCCTGCGAGCGCAGGACGCAAATCCCTCCCTGCGCCAGGAAGGAATCGCTGTTCTCCGCCTCATCCTTCGTGATGATGGCCACGCGGACGTCGTCCGGGAACTGCAGGGCGCAAAACAGCCCCGCCGCGCCGGTGCCCACAATCATGACGTCAATGATATCCGTTTCCTGAACCATGATAACACCTGCTTTGCTCGTGAATCGTCCCGCCCCCGGCGCCGTCACTGGTACAGGGCGCCGTGCAGCCGCTCCCACATCTCCCCGTATCCCTCGGACGCTGGGGTGACCGGGCGCTTAATCGCGTTCTTCTCGTCCACGAGGATCTTCCCGCCCCCCGCCAGGACAAGGATCCGCGTCCCTAAGACAATGGCTTCCTGGATGTTGTGCGTGATGAAAATGACCGTGCACCGCTCTTCCGTCGTGATGCGCAAAAGCTCCGACTGCAGCTCGTTTCGCGTCATCGCGTCTAACGCCGCGAACGGCTCGTCCATCAATATGATCTCCGGCTTGAGCGCCAGCGCCTTCGCGATCGCGACGCGCTGCTTCATGCCGCCGGACAGCTGGTAGGGGTAATATTTCTCCTGCCCGGACAGCTTCACCATCTCGAGCACTTCCTGCGTGCGCCTATTTAGCTCCGCCTTGTCGCGGATCCCCTGGAGCTTCAGCGGGTACTGGATATTCTTTTCCACCGTCTTCCACGGGAAGAGCTGGTTGAAATCCTGGAACACCATGATCCGATCCGTCCCGGGGGCCGAGCGCTCCTGCCCGTTCACGAAGACGCCGCCCTCATAGCTCTCAAACCCGGCTATGCACCGCAGCAGCGTCGTCTTCCCGCAGCCGGACGGCCCTAGGACGCAGAGGAACTCGTTGCGCTCCACTTCCAGGCTGACGTCCCGCAGGACGTCCTTCTCCTGCTCCGTCCCCACGTCGAAAACCTTTGTCAAATTCCTTACTTCTAAGATGCAATTCTCACTCTTCGTCATCTTGACATTCCCCATTTTTTCACCGTGCATTTCTCAATGGGGGAAAGCACCCCGTATTGCACGATCATCCCGATGATGATAATGACGACCAAGGTCGCGTACATCTCGGCGTTATTCATGTTGGTACGCATCTGGTTGATGAACAGCCCGATTCCCGGGCAGGAGGCCACGCCGAAAATCATTTCCGCGCTGATGAGGCCTCTCCATGCCCTCGCCCATCCGACCTTTAGGCCGGAGACGATATAGGACGTCGCCGCCGGCAGGTACACGCCGCGCAGCAGGGAAAAACCCCGCAGCCCAATGTTCATGCCACCCTCGATGTAAATCTGGGGAACCGCCAAAAAACCGTCCAGCACGTTGCGCGCCATCGGCCAGAGCACGGCGTGCGTGACCAAAAACACGATGACCCCCGGCTTCACGCCGAAAATAATGATGACGACCGGGAGCAGAGCCACGCCCGGCAGCAGGTCAAATATGGAAATCACCATGTTACAGATATCGTAGAACGTCCTGCTGACCATGGACAGCCCGCTCAGCACGAACGCCAGGACGATCCCCAGCAGCAGCCCCTCTAAGAGCAGCCGCATGGAATTCCCGATATAAACCCACAAGGAGATTCCCGCGTACCCCTGCACGAAATTCCGGATAAACGCCGCCCCGATTGACTCCAGGGACGGGAAAATCAATTCGGATTTCTCCCCCATGATCCCGGATTTCGCCACAAATTCCCAGATGCACAAGACAGCGGCGATGAACACGATCCTCGCCACCAGCGCCTGGACCTTCCTCTTCTTTCCATCATCCATCCTTACCAATCTCCTATCCTATCTCATGGCCGCGGCGCCGCGGCCCCCGCCCCCGGGGCGCCCCCCCTTTCGGCATCCGCACGAACCCCCGCGTCAGCGTCCCATCAGCTTCATGCGGTGGATTTTCCCGTTGAAGGTGCGCGGGATCTCGTCGATGACCTCCACTTCCTTGGGCATCTTGTTCCCGTCAATGTGGTCCTTCAGGAACTCGAACAAATCCTTCTTGTCAAAATTCCCCCCATCGCGCACGGTGACGAAAAGCTTCGGCACCTGGCCGGAAAGCTTGTCCGGCTTCGGCACGCAGGCGCAGTCGACGATCTCCGGGTACTTGCGGACGCTCTCCTCGATTTCCTCCGGAGCAATCTTGATCCCCTTGTAATTGATGACGTCGTCCTTGCGCCCTAAGGTATAGACATACCCCTCCTCGTCGATGTACCCTAAGTCATTCGTGAAGATATAGCCGTCCCGCATGATCTGCTCCGTCAGCTCGGGCTGCTTCCAATACCCCTTCATGTTCATGGCGCCCGCCGTGGCGAGCAGCCCCATGTTCTCCTTAGAAGACTCGATGGGGTTCCTGTCGTCGTCGGTGACGATGAAGGACGCGTTCCTCGTCGGCTTCCCGATGCAGCCGGCCTTGCCCCTGTCCTGGTTGAAATCCAGCACGCAAGTCCTGCCCGACTCCGTGGAGCCGTAGAAATTATACAGCCGCGCCTCCGGGAAATTCTCGATCAGAATTTCCTTCACGTTCTCCGGCAGGGCTTCCGTCCCCACCTGGATGTAATCGATCTGCGGGGCGATCTCCGCGAATTTCTTCCTGGCAAGCTGGTATAGTACCATGACCGCGCTAGGCGAGACGTCCATGGCCGTCACACGGTATTCCTCGATCAGCCCGAAGACGCTCTTCGCCCAGGAAACGCCGTCGGTCAGGACGACCGCGCTCCCGTTTAGCAGGTTGGCATAGCAACACCGCAAGCCGTGGGAATGGCTGACGGGCAGCGGGATCAGCTCCCGGTTGCCCGGCTTCATCTCGGTCCCGTACATCACGTTTTCCGCGAGCGCGATATTGTTCCCGTGCGTGATCTCGATCCCCTTTGACGCCCCGGTCGTCCCGGTCGTGTAGAGGATCTCCGCCGTGTCCGACGCCTTCGGGAAGGAAAGAATCTCCCCGGGCGCCGTCCTGCCCTCCTTAAACACCTCGCCCGTGCTCGCCATTCTGACCGGCACGTCATAATCCGCGTCGCTTAAAAAAAGCTTCGCGCCCGTGTCAGAAAGGATCTTCTCCACGCGCTCTCCCGACGCCCTGTGCTCCACCGGGACGAAAACGGCGCCGCACAACTCGCACGCTAACTTCATGACTAAGTACTTCACGTCCTGCGTGCAGTCCACCATCAGGAAATCCCGCGCGCCGATCCCCCTCGCCTGCAGGGCGCAGGCGGATCCTTGCGCCTCCGCCCAGGCTTCCCCGTAGGTGAGCGCCATGTCCTTGTCCGCCATGCAAAGGGCGTCCGGCGTCCTCCGCGCGTAATCCTCCACTACCTCCACGATCGACTCGTACATCTTTTTCTCTCCTCTTATATCTGCATCTGAAAGCCCAGTCGCAGCGAAGCAATCCGTGGGCTTTCATCCATGGCGGTTGCAGGCTGGTCCGCATGGGCATTAGCGACGCTAACCCGTACAAGGGCGATAGCCCGGATTGCGAATACGGGCAGGATTGCGGGAGCTGCGCAGCAGCGGAGCAATCCGTGAGCTTTCATCCATGGCGGCGCCCCGCTTGCAGGGCATAAGGCTTACTCTGAAAGCCCGGTCGCAATGGCATCCCCATTCCCCGCCTCCGGCAGCGTGATCCAGAACTCCACCCCGTCCTCTAAATTGTCCACGCCGCAATCCCCTCCATGCATGGCGGCGACGCTCTTTACGATATAGAGGCCAAGGCCCGCGTGGGAAAACCCGTTCTCCTCCCTAGCCGCGCCGTCCCGGCTGCTGTAATACCCCGCCCAGATGCTCTCCATCTCCTCCGGCGGGATCCTCTTTCCTTCATTATACACGCCGATGCGCACCATGCCGTCCTTCCGCTTCAGCGTCATGCGGATGCTGCCCCCCATTTGCGTGTGCTCTAGCGCGTTCATCATGTAATTGTTGATCGCCTGCTCGATGTACTCGCGGTCGCCATAGGTCACGCACCCCTCTTCTAAGAACGCGTCCAGGCGCACCTTCCGCTTCTTCGCCAACCCCTCGTGCTTCATGAAGACGTATTCCATGATTTCCTTCATGTCCAGGTCCTTTTGGACCATGCTCTCCATCCGGCGCTCCATGGCGGAGACGTCTAGCAGCCTGCTCACAAGGTCAGACATCTTGCCGACTTCCTCCATGATGGAGCTGATGTAGTAATCCTGGCCCTCCTGCACGTATCCCAGCATCTCGGCCTGGCTGGAAATGACGGCGAGCGGCGTCTTCAGCTCATGGGAAATGCTCGCGATGGAATCCTTGCGCAATTTCTCCATGCGCTCCCTGCGGACATTCTGGCGCATCATGCGCTCCTTATCCTCCTCCATCCGGGATTCCTGCTCCCGCACCCGCCCCGCCATCCAGTTGACGCCCTTCGCCAGGCGGGAAATCTCGGGATACTCGCTCTCCTCCGGCATGGGAGAGCCCGCCTGGCCCTCCGCGACCGCGGCGGCCTCGCCTATCGCGTCCTCCACCGGGCGCAGCTCGCGCCGCAAATAGCGGAACGCCAGGATGCTGCCGGCGCAAAAGAAGAGCAGGAACAGCCCCACGTAAAGGAGCCCGGCGGATAAGACGCCGCGAATCCCCATGGAATACTCCCGGATGGAGACATAGAAATTCTTCCCGTTCTGCGTGAGGATCCCCCGCAGCCTCGCCAGGTTGAATTCCTCGTCATGGCCCCTTTCCACCTCCGGATCCTTGGAGAAGGCCGCTAAATGCCATACGATGTGCCTCTGCACGGCCCTGCGCCTCCCGTTGGTCACGTAAACCGGCTTCATCTTCGCGTTCGCGATGCAAAAATTCAGGTTCTCCTTGTCCTCATACTGGAACAGGAGCGCGAGATCCTCGTCCTCAAGGCTGCGCAGATCCATGTCGCCGATTTCCCGGTAGGCCTGCAGGATGGCCTTTTCCGTCTGCCGCGCGTCGTAGGCGGGCATGGCGATACTGTATAGGATCCAGCCGGCCATCAGCGCGGCCAGCACGAAAACCAGCTCCATCAGCAGGATCCGGGCGCTAAGTCTCTTCGCCATTTCGCTTCCCCTCAAAGCGGTAACCCGTCCCGTAAACCGTGTGGATATAGGATGGGTCCCCCAGTTTCTTGCGGATCTGCTTCACGATGGTGTCAACCGTCCTCGTGTCGCCCACATACTGGTATCCCCATACGCTGTCTAATATCTTCTCGCGCGCGAGCACGATCCCCTCGTTTTTCAGGAAAAGCTGCAGGGTATCGTATTCCTTCGGGGTCATCGCCACCTCTTCCCCCCGGACGAACACCTTCTGCGAGCTTGTCTCGATCCTAATGTCGCCGGACTCGATGAACTCCACGTCCTGGCGGTAGCGCTTCAGCACCGCCTCCATGTGCATCTTCACGACGACGAGGGAATAGGGCTTCACGATGTAATCGTCCGCCCCCAGGGAGAAGCTCTCGATCTGGTCCTCGACCTCTTCCTTCGCCGTGAGCATGATGACCGGGATGTTGGAAATCAGGCGGATCTGCTTTAGCACCTCGTTCCCTCCCGTAAAGGGAAGCATGACGTCAATCAGCACGCAGCTGATCTCGTCGTGGTGCTCCCGGAACATCCGAAGCCCTTCGATGCCGTCCAACGCAAGGTAAGTATGGTATCCATTGAGCTTTAGGAAATCCGACAGCGTCTCCAACAATTTCCTCTCATCCTCAATGATCAAAACTGTCGTATCCTTCATATCGGCCTCGTTCGATTCGTCTCTTAACTAACTAAACCCGAATGCCCCGCAAGCGGGGCATTCGCATACCCATTGCGGCTGGGCTTTCAGAGTAACCCGCAAGGAAGCGCCGGCAACACCCGCGCTCCCGCAGCCTTACATTTCCTCCTGCAGCTTCCTTACCAGCTCCATGATCGCCTCCGGCGAATTGAAGTTCTCCGGCAAAAGCTCGTCAACGGAAATCTCAATCTCGTATTCCTCGTTCAGCTCCCCGATGATGGCGATGATGTCAAACGAATCCAGCACCCCGTCGTCGATCAGCTTCTCCTTGCAATTCCGAAAATCCACGTCTCCCCTTACGTCTTCCAAAATCTCGTACAACCTTTCCATCTCGGTCTCCTTTTCTATTTCTATTTGATTTCTTATTTGGTTTGATTTCCTACTTGATTTGATTTCCCACTTGATTTATTCCCATCCAAGCCGTCATCGCCCCGGCCCGCCCGCGCGGCCAAGGCCTACTCATTATATCCGTAAATTGTGAAGAAAGTATGTCTTCATCCTTTCTTGACCCCTTTGCCGTCCCTGCCCGCGACCCGGAGCCGGTGCAGGGCGACTTCCTTCCCGTTCGCTAGGGCGAAGGCCTCCCCGCCCGAGAGGACCCATACCTTCACGAGCCGGTCCGGCGCGTCGATCTTCATGCCCCTCGCGCCGATGGCGCCCTTTTTCTTCTCCGGCGCCTCCGACGCCGGGAAGCGCAAGAACATGTTCCTCTCCGTTTGCATGACGACCGTCTCGTCCTCCGCCCCGGTAAGCGGGACGACGGCTAGGAGAGACTCCCCGCCCGCCAGCTTCGTGGCGGCGGTCGTCCGTTTTGAGACCTCGAACTCCTCGCCGCGCACCCGCTTCACCATGCCGTCGCTGCTCGCGAACAGGAGCATCTTCCCCCGGAGGCCCCCCACGCTGTCCATATAAAGGATGGACTCCACGCCGCTGTCATAATTGCTGACGTTATCAAGCGGCGTCCCCTTGTCCCGGAATTTCCCATGGGGCAAATCCTGCG
>CAZOLD010000003.1:0-5078 GCA_964580595.1 uncultured Eubacterium sp. | reverse complement strand
ACGCAAATCTTATCCGTGCTCATGCAGGAAATGGCGAAGCGGCTCTCGGCGTCCGCCGCCTCCTTGTTGCGCTCGTAGGCCGCCGCGTCGATGGACTTCACGTATCCGAAGCGGTCCGCGAGCACGGCGATCGGTACCGCCTCAGCCTTCGGCTCCTCGTAAGTTGCCTCCTTCGCGTTCTCGATGGCCGTCCTCCTGGGACGCCCGTATTCCTTCTGCAGGCGAGTGAGCTCCTTGATGATGGCCTTGGCCATCGCGGTCCGGCTCCCTAAGATCTCCTCATAGTCCGCGATATTTGAAAGCGTCGCCTCATGCTCCTTCATCAGCGCGTCAATCTCCAGGCCGATCAGGCGGTACAGGCGCATCTCTAAGATGGCCGTCGCCTGCCGCTCGGTGAAATGGAGCTGCCTTGCGTCCTCCTTTGACCCCTCGCGGCGGAACTTGATTTTCGCCGTGTTGCCGTTCATGAGGCAGTCCTTCGCGTCCTTTAGGTTCTTAGATCCCCGCAGGATCTCGATGATGAGGTCGATGACGTCGCAGGCCGCGATCAGGCCTTCCTGGATTTCCTTCTTCTCCAGCTCCCGGTCTAAGAGCGTCCGGTACTTGCGCGTGGCGATCTCGTACTGGAAATTCACGTGATGGCGGATGATGGGGACGATCCCCATCGTCTCCGGCCAGCCGTCCGCGACAGCCAGCATGTTCACGCCGAACGTGTCCTCTAACCTCGTCTTCTTGTAGAGCAGGTTGCACAGGTTTTCCGCGTCCGCGCCCTTCTTCAAGTCTATGACGATGCGGATCCCCTCCTTGGAGGACTGGTTGGAGATATCCGTGATGTCGCTCGTCTTTCTGCTCTCCACGAGCTGGCTGACGTCCATGAGGAATTTCCCGATATTCGCCCCGATCATCGTGTAGGGGATTTCCGTGATCACGAGCCGCTGCCTGCCGCCCTTGGCCTGCTCAATCTCCACCTTCCCGCGAATCTTGATTTTCCCGGATCCGGTCTCATAAATCTGGAGGAGGTCGTCCTTGTTCACGACGATGCCGCCTGTCGGGAAATCCGGCCCCTTGACATAGGCCATCATCTCCTCCGTCGTGATGTCGGGGTTCTTCATGTACGCCTTCACCGCGTCGATGACCTCGGAGAAATTATGCGGCGGGATGCTGGTCGCCATCCCGACCGCGATCCCCTCCGCGCCGTTGATTAGGAGGTTCGGGACCTTGGCCGGGAGCACCTGCGGCTCCTTCTCCGTCTCGTCGAAATTCGGGACGAAATCCACGACCCCCTTGTCCAGGTCCGCTAAGTAGGCTTCCTGCGTGACTTTCTGCAGCCTCGCCTCCGTGTAACGCATGGCCGCCGCCCCGTCCCCCTCGATCGAGCCGAAATTCCCATGCCCGTCCACCAGGGGGAGCCCCCGCTTGAAATCCTGCGCCATGACGACTAGCGCCTCGTATATGGAGCTGTCGCCATGGGGATGGTACTTGCCCATGGTGTCGCCCACGATACGGGCGCATTTCCGGTAAGGCCTGTCGTAGCGGATGCCCAGCTCGTGCATGTCGTAGAGCGTCCTGCGCTGCACCGGCTTGAGGCCGTCCCGCACGTCCGGCAGCGCGCGGGAAATGATGACGCTCATCGCGTAGTCAATGTAAGATTTCTGCATTACCTCCGAATATTCCGTCCGGATAATCTGCTCGCTTTCCTGCATTCTGTCCCGATCCCTTTCTTCGCCGCGCCTGCCGGGCGGCGGTCCCACACCTCCCGCCCCGGCGCCTAGATATCCAGCTCCGCGTCATGCGCGTGCTCGTGGATGAATTCCCTGCGCGGCGGGACTTCCGTCCCCATGAGCAGCTCCGTCACGTCGGAGGCCATGCGCGCGTCCTCAATCTCGACCCTCTTTAGGATCCTGGTCTTCGGGTCTAACGTCGTCTCCCAGAGCTGCTGCGGATCCATTTCCCCCAGCCCCTTGTACCTCTGGAGCGTGAACGCGCCCTTATGCCGCTTCCGGTATTTCTCAAGCGCGGCGTCGTCATACAGGTATTCTTCCTTCCCCTTCGACGGGATGGCCTTATAAAGCGGCGGCATCGCGATATAGGTATGTCCCTCAAAAATCAATTCCGGCATGAACCGGTAGAACAGCGTGAGGAGGAGCGTGGAAATGTGCGCCCCGTCCACGTCGGCGTCCGCCATGATGATGATTTTGCCGTAACGGAGCTTGGAAATGTCAAAGTCATTGCCGTACCCTTCCGAAAAGCCGCATCCGAACGCGTTGATCATCGTCTTGATCTCCGCGTTCGCCAAGACCTTGTCGATGCTCGCCTTCTCCACGTTCAAAATCTTGCCCCGGATCGGGAGGATGGCCTGGAAATGCCGGTTCCTCGCTAACTTGGCGGACCCGCCGGCGGAATCCCCCTCCACGATGAAGATCTCGCAAATCGAGGCGTCCCTGCTCTCGCAGTTGGCCAGCTTCCCGTTCGAGTCAAAGGAGAATTTCTGCTTCGTTAGGAGGTTCGTCTTCGCCTTTTCCTCGCTCTTTCGGATCTTCGCCGCCTTCTCCGCGCAGCCGATCACTTTCTTCAAGGTGTCCAGGTTCCGGTCGAAATACAGCTGGATCTCCTCCCCCGTCACCTTACTGGTGACGCGCGCCGCGTCTTGGTTGTCCAGCTTCGTCTTCGTCTGCCCTCGAAGCGCGGATCCGGATGCTTGACGGAAACCACCGCCGTCATCCCGTTGCGGACGTCCGCCCCCGTGAAATTCGCGTCCTTCTCCTTCAGGATCCCGAGCTCCCTGGCGTAGTTGTTGATGACCGTCGTGAATACCGCCTTGAACCCGGTCAGGTGCGTGCCGCCCTCCGCGTTATAGATGTTGTTGCAAAAGCCCAGCACGTTCTCGTGGAACTCGTTGATGTACTGGAACGCGGCCTCGACCGTGATGCCCTCGCTCTCCCCCTTGAAATAAATGACGTCGTGCACGGCTTCCGACTTCTTGTTCAGCGCGGCCACGAAGCCGCGGATGCCTTCCGGCTCATGGAAGTCCAGCCGCTCCCGCGTCCCATCCCGCTTATCCTCATACCGGATCGTGAGCTCGGGGTTTAAGTAGGCCGTCTCGTGCAGCCTGCTCTTGACGTCCTCCTCGCGGAAGCGCGTCTTTTCAAAAATCAAGGGATCCGGCAGAAAATTAATCCGCGTCCCCGTTTTTTTCGTCTTCCCGGTAACGGGGAGCATGCCGCCCTCTAGCCCGATGGCCGGCTTGCCCCTCTCATAGCGGTCATGGTGCACCTTGCCGTCCCGGTAAACCTCCAGGTCCAGGTAGGACGACAGGGCGTTGACGACCGAGGAGCCCACGCCATGCAGCCCCCCGCTCGTCTTGTACACGTCGCTGCCAAATTTCCCGCCCGCGTGCAGCGTCGTGAACACCAGGCGCGCGGCGGGGACTCCCTTCTCGTGCATCCCGATGGGAATCCCCCGCCCGTTATCCTCGACCGTGCACGATCCGTCCTCCTCCAGGGTCACGGAAATCTCGTCGCAAAACCCCGCCAGGTGCTCGTCCACCGAATTGTCGACGATTTCGTAAATCAAATGGTTCAGCCCCTTCGCGGAAACGCTCCCTATGTACATCCCCGGCCGCTTCCGCACGGCCTCCAGGCCCTCTAGGACGGTAATGTCCGCCGCGCCGTATTCCTCATTCCCTGCCATCTTACATCTCCTATCCTGCCGCCAAGATTCCCGGCCGCCTCACGGCTTGCCCGGTGACTGCCCAGACCCGCCTCACAGCTTGCCCGGGTTCGCCTCACAACGTACCCGGAGCCGCCTCTCAGACGCCTGCCCAGACCCGCCTCTCAGCTTGCCCAGTGCCGCCTCTCAGCCGCCTCCCCGGATCCGCATCACAGCCGCCTGCCCAGACCCGTCTCACAGCCGCCCCAGTGCCTCCCGCAAGGCGTCGCAGGTGGCGTAGCGCCTCCCGCGATCCTTCCTCACGCATTTCCCGACGATGCGCTTAAGCCGCGCAGGGACGCGCCGCCCCCACTGGAAAAACCCGTAAGGCTCGCGCACGGCCTGCCCCGGATCCAGGCCGGTCAGGAGGCGGTACATCGTCGCGCCCAGCCCGTAAATGTCCGCCCGCGCGTCAAGGGACGCCGACCCGTCCAGCTGCTCGGGCGCCGCGTACCCCTTAGTCCCAAGCCGCAAGGCGTCGTCGGCACCGCCCTCTAGCGCGGCCCCGAAATCCAGCAAGCGCAGGTTCCCCCCGGGCTGCAGCATCACGTTCGAGGGCTTCATGTCCAGGTAGAGCACCGGAGGATCCGCGCCGTGCAGGTAACCCAGCATCAAACAGAGGCTCCTTGCCCATTTCACCACCTCGGGCGCCGGCTGCGGCCCGCGCCGCCTCACGAGCTGCTCTAACGTCTCCCCTTCCAAAAATTCCATGGCGATGCAGCAAGTCTCCCCCGTGTCAACCATGCCTATGACCTCCGGGAAATACGGGTAGCGCAGCCGCTCGATCAAGGCAGCCTCCCGGCTCGCGCCGCCAAGGCGCTCCCATGCCCGCCCGGTTTCCTTCAAGGCGACGTTCCTGCCCCGCTCCCTGTCAAACGCCAAGTAAACGACGGAGGTCCCGCCGTCCCCTAACCGCCCGCAGACCTCATACCGCCCCTCCAAAACATCGCCCCGCGACAGCAAGCGCATTCCCCCTTCTTTCCAAATATCACGTCCCGCCTCTCACGCTTTCGCATTGTATCACATATTTCCCGAAAAGCAAGTGTTTTCTCAAACGCGTTGCGCTAATTTTTGGCTCGCGCAGCCCCCTCTCTCCTTATAGGACAAGCCAGGGCAGCTTTCCCGCTCGTAAAGGGGCAATAGCATGAAAACATGAAAAGAGGAAAGGCTGCATACGGAAGAAATATGACGCGGACGAAATCGGAAAAGTGCCAACGATTACTTGACACATACGCGGGGATTTTCCTCATTGCGGCATCACGAAAATCCGGTATAATAAAGGGCGAGAGAGATGGGAAAGGAGCAAAATTTGAGCGAAGAAACGAAGACAGAGAAGGACGGGACGTACCTGGCGCACGCGATTGACCTTG
>CAZOLD010000002.1:24104-29628 GCA_964580595.1 uncultured Eubacterium sp. | reverse complement strand
AACAACGCGAAGGACAGCGGGAGCGGAAATGAGAAATACGGCATCAAGCTGATTGGGAATTACGCCTTTACCGGACAGCCAGGCTACCGCTCGGCAGGCCATTGCTCCGCCTTGGCGGATGAGGATGGGCAGAGATATTTGGTGTATCACCAGCGCTTTGACGTGCCGGGAGCGCAGCATGAAGGGCATCAGGTCCGCGTCCGCCAGCAGTTCCTTAACGATGACGACTGGCCTGTGGCCGCCGTCTATGAATATCGCGGCGAGCAGATCGGCCATTATGAGGATAAGGAAGTCGTGGGGGAATACGAGGTCATCGACCATGGGACGGAGACCAGCAGCGAGATGATTTCCCCGCAGAAGATAGAGCTGTGCGCTGACGGCACGGTCAAGGGCGCGATGACGGGGACCTGGCAGAAGACCACGGCGGAAGGGAAGGATTACGATTATGTCCGCCTAAGCTTGGGAGGCACGATTTACAAGGGGTTTTTCTTCCGTCAGCAGAATGAGGAGACGCCCGCCAGGCAGGTGATGACGTTTTCCGCCATCGGGGGCAATAATACCTGCTTGTGGGGGACTTGCGTCACGCTGCCGGAAAAGGAGCCGGACCCCGGGACGCCTGGGGGTGACAAGGTTCCAGGCACATCCGGAAACGGGAGTAAGCCCGGAACCACGGGGCAGGGGAGTAAGCCAGGCGCTTCCAGCGGCGGGGATTCCGCCTCCGCGAAGAAGGGGACGCAGGCAATTTCCGTGAAATCCACGTTCCGGAAGGCCTATGGCGGCAAGCCGTTTTCCCTAAACGCGAAAATCACGAAAGGCGACGGCAAGCTTGGCTATTCCTCCGCTTCCCCGAAGGTCGCGGCGGTAAGCGCCTCCGGGAAAGTCACGATAAAAGGAACGGGAATCGCGAAGATTACGGTTACCGCGTCGGAGACCGCGTCCTACCGGAAGGCGAGCAAGACCGTGACGGTGGAAGTGGCGCCGAAGAAAGTGCGGATTTCCTCCGTGAGGGCGAAGAAAGGGCATAAGGCCGTCTTGAAGTGGGCTTCCGCGCAAGGCGCAAGCGGGTACGAGATCCAATATGCCGCGAACGCGAAGTTCCGCTCGGCGAAGCGCGTCGTCGTCGCGAAAGCGAAAGCATCTGGTGCCACGATCAAGAAGCTCAAGGCGGGGAAGACGTATTATTTCCGCGTCCGCGCGTACAAGAATGCCGGGAAGGGGCGCAAGGTGACGGGCGCGTACGGCAACGCGAGGAAGCTTAAGGCGAGGTAGGCGGGATTTTCCCGCTCTGCGCCCTGCGCAAGGTTATCCTTGCCAAAAGCGGCCATTGACAGCCGGGCTCTTTTTTGGTAGCATCAAGCGAGGGAGGAGACTCTCGCGTCCAGAGGCCGGCAGGG
This sequence comes from uncultured Eubacterium sp., assembly GCA_964580595.1. GTDB lineage: Bacteria > Bacillota > Clostridia > Lachnospirales > Lachnospiraceae > Petralouisia. The sequence goes on along the minus strand of CAZOLD010000002.1, from coordinate 28,234 downwards.
GTATTGGGCGTGCCGGCTTCACGGCGCGCCCGAGGCGGGTGGCACCGCGGATAAGATGATTGTTCGTCCCGGGATGCGTTATGCATTCCGGGCTTTTTTATGAAAAGGAGTGATTCGATGGGAAACATGTATCGGGACGTGACGCTTGGCCAGGTGGGGGAGGAAGACATCGGGAAAACAATCCGCGTGGCGGGTTGGGTGGAGAATATCCGCGATCATGGCGGCGTCTCTTTCGTGGATTTGCGTGATATGTATGCCGTCATGCAAGTGGTCCTGAGGGATACGAAGCTCTTAGAAGGCATCCGCAGGGAGCAGGCGGTTTCCATCTTCGGGCTGGTGGAGAAGCGCGACGAGGAGACTTACAACCCGAAGATCCCGACGGGGACGATTGAGCTGGAGGCGAGGGAAATCGATATCCTGGGCGATGTGTATGCCGCGCTTCCCTTCGAGGTCATGACCAGCCGCGAGGTGCGGGAGGACGTGCGCCTGAAATACCGTTACCTGGATTTGCGGAACAAGAAAGTGAAGGACAACATCGTGTTCCGGTCGAAGGTCATCGCCTTCTTGCGGGAGAAGATGGGGCAACTAGGTTTTTTGGAGATCCAGACCCCGATCCTGTGCGCCTCATCCCCGGAGGGCGCCAGGGATTATATCGTCCCGTCCCGGAAATACAAGGGGAAGTTCTACGCGCTGCCGCAGGCTCCCCAGCAATACAAGCAGCTTTTGATGGCATCCGGCTTTGATAAATATTTCCAGATCGCGCCATGCTTCAGGGACGAGGACGCGAGGGCTGACCGTTCCCCGGGCGAGTTTTACCAGCTTGATTTTGAGATGAGCTTCGCGACGCAGGAGGACGTGTTCCGGGTGGGGGAGGAAGTGCTTACATCCACGTTTGAGAAATTCGCGCCGGAAGGGAGCGCGGTGACGAAGGCGCCCTACCCGGTTTACAGCTATAGGCAGGCGATGCTGGAATTCGGCACGGACAAGCCGGATCTTAGGAACCCGCTGCGCATCATCGACGTGACGGAGTTTTTCCAGAAATGCACGTTCAAGCCTTTCCTGGGCAGGACCGTGCGGGCGATCCGCGTGCGGGAGAAAATGTCGAAGGGCTTCCATGAGAAATTGCTGAAATTCGCGACAGGCATCGGCATGGGTGGCTTGGGGTACCTGGAAGTGATGGAGGACGGAAGCTTCAAAGGGCCGATTGACAAGTTCATCCCGGAGGAGCATAAGGAAGAGTTCCGGCAGATTTCGCGCCTTGAGGTTGGCGACACGATTTTCTTCATGGCGGATAAGGAGGAGCGGGCGGCGTATTTTGCGGGCATGATCCGGACGGAGCTGGGGGAAAAGCTGGGCTTGTTAGAGAAGGACGCGTTCCACTTCTGCTATGTCAATGATTTCCCGATGTATGAGCGCGACCCGCAGACGAAGCAGATTGGGTTCACGCATAATCCGTTTTCCATGCCGCAGGGCGGCCTGGAGGCCTTGGAAACAAAGGATCCGCTCGATATCCTGGCGTACCAGTACGATATCGTGTGCAATGGCGTGGAGCTCTCCTCGGGCGCCGTGAGGAACCATGACATGAAGGTGATGGAGAAGGCGTTCGAGTTAGCGGGATATGGCAGGGAAGACTTAGAGGGCAAGTTCGGGGCGCTGTACCATGCGTTCCAGTTTGGCGCCCCGCCCCACGCGGGTATGGCGCCGGGGATAGACCGCATGGTGATGCTGCTGCGCGGCGAGGAGAATATCCGCGAAGTGATTGCTTACCCGATGAACGGGAACGCGCAGGACTTGATGTGCGGCGCGCCGGGCCCAGAGACGGAGCAGCAGCTGCGCGAGACGCATATCAAGGTACGAAATTAATGCACGGGATGGCGCATCGGCAGCGGCGCGCGTCCGGGCTGGATTCGTAAGAGAGGCTGGGCAAGTGTGGCGTAGCGCGGCAGGAGACTTAGGCAAGGAATTGCGCGCCCGGTAGCTACCTGCGCTCGGGCAAGGTTGCAAGAGATGCGTGGCACGGCAGGAGAGCTGTGTAAGAAACGGCGCGCCAGGCGCGGCAAGAGACTTAGGCAAGGGATTGTGCGCAGGCAACTACCCGCGCCCAGTCGGGAGTTGCAAGAGATGCCGGGCGCGGCAAAGAGCCGGGCAAGGGATTGTGCGCCCGGCAGCTACCCGCGTCCGGGCGGGAGTTGCAAGATGCCAGGCAAGGTGTAGCGCGGCGTGAGGGGCCGCGCGGGAAAATGAGGGCCGGCGGAAGCGATCGGGAAAGGAAGGCTTGGGAAATGGCGGGGACGAAGAACGTGATTTCGGACGAAACGATAGAATATGTGGGGATTTTGGCGAAATTGGAGCTCTCCGGCGAGGAGAAGGAGCGCGCCAAGAAGGACATGGGGGAGATGTTGGATTACATCGACAAGCTGAACGAGCTGGACACATCCGGCGTGGAGCCGATGTCCCATGTGTTCCCAATGGAAAACGTGTTCCGGGAGGACGTGGTGGAAAACGGGGATGACAGGGAAAACATGCTAAGGAACGCGCCGGAGCAAAGGGACGGGTGCTATGTCGTGCCCAGGACGGTGGAATAGCGGCGAAATGCGGCGCATGGCCGCGTCAAGTAACGAAAAAGACAGCCTTGCGGCAGCCGTGCCGGAGGACGCGGGGCAGGAGAGGAAGGAAATCCCATGGAAATGACGGAAATCAGGAATTTGACCGCGCTGCAGTTGGCGAAGAAGATAAAGGCGGGGGAAACCACGGCGGGCGAGGCCGTGCTGGCGGCGGCGGATCAGATAGAAAAAGTGGAAGAGGACGTCCATAGCTACGTGACGTTGGATTTGGAGGGGGCGATGTGCCGCGCCGGGGAGGTGCAGGAAAAGATCGAGAGCGGCGAGCTGACCGGGCCTTTGGCAGGCGTCCCGGTGGCGATTAAGGACAATATGTGCGTCGCGGGGATGCGCACGACCTGCTGCTCAAAGATCCTCTCCGGGTTCGTGCCGACATACACGGCACAGGCGGTGGAAAATTTAGAGAAGGCGGGCGCCGTCATTCTCGGGAAGACGAACATGGACGAATTCGCGATGGGGAGCACGACGGAGACGTCGGCATTCGGGTCGACGCGCAACCCGTGGAACCTAAGTCATGTGCCAGGCGGCTCTTCCGGAGGCAGCTGCGCGGCGGTCGCGGCGGGGGAATGTGCTTTCGCGCTGGGATCCGATACGGGCGGCTCCATCCGGCAGCCTAGCTCCTTTTGCGGCGTGACGGGGTTAAAGCCGACTTACGGCACGGTCTCCCGCTACGGGCTGGTCGCCTACGGCTCATCCTTAGACCAGATTGGCCCGGTCGCGAAGGACGTGGCGGATTGCGCCGCCATCTTAGAGGCCATCGCCTCTCATGACAGGAAGGATTCCACCTCCATTTGCCGCGAGGATTTGGATTTCACGTCCGCGCTAGGGGAGGACGTGGCCGGCATGAGGATCGGCATTCCCAGGGATTACCTTGGCGAAGGCTTGGATGACGAGGTGCGCCAGGCCGTCCTGAAGGCCGCCGTGGCGCTGGAGGGCAGGGGCGCGTCCGTGGAGGAGTTTGACCTAAGCCTGGTGGAATACGCCATCCCCGCGTATTACGTGATCGCCTGCGCGGAAGCCAGCTCGAACCTGGCCCGCTTTGACGGGGTGAAATACGGGTACCGCGCGAAAGACTGCGAGGGGCTGCACCATATGTACAAGAAGACGAGGTCGGAAGGGTTCGGGACAGAGGCGAAGCGGCGGATCATGCTTGGCTCTTTCGTGTTAAGCTCCGGATACTATGACGCGTATTACTTAAAGGCGCTCCGCACGAAGGCGCTGATCAAGCAATCCTTTGACCGGGCATTCGAGAAATACGACGTCATCCTAGGGCCGGCCGCCCCGACGACCGCGCCGGAGATCGGGAAGAGCCTAAGCGACCCGATCAAGATGTATTTGGGGGACATTTATACTGTTTCCGTGAATCTGGCTGGCCTGCCCGCCATTACGGTCCCGGCGGGGATCAGCGGGGAGGGGCTGCCCATCGGGCTGCAGCTGATCGGGGATTGCTTTCAGGAGAAAAAGATCCTTCGCGCGGCCCATGCCTTTGAGCAGGCGAGGGGGAAAATG
>CAZOLD010000002.1:22591-24004 GCA_964580595.1 uncultured Eubacterium sp. | reverse complement strand
CCGGAAAGGAGGAGGGAAGGAAATGAGCAAGGCTTACGAAACCGTCATCGGGCTGGAGGTCCATGTCGAGCTGGCGACGAAAACCAAGATTTTCTGCTCCTGCCCTACCGCGTTCGGGGGCGAGCCGAACACGCATACCTGCCCGGTCTGCACGGGCATGCCGGGGTCTCTCCCCGTATTGAACAAGCAAGTCGTGGAATACGCCGTCGCCGTGGGACTGGCGACGAACTGCCAAATCACGCGGCATTGCAAGTTTGACAGGAAAAATTATTTTTACCCGGACAACCCGCAGAATTACCAGATTTCCCAGCTCTACCTCCCGATTTGCCGGGACGGCGGCGTGGAGATCGAGACGGGGCACGGGAAGAAAACGGTCGGCATCCACGAGATCCACATGGAAGAGGACGCGGGGAAGCTGGTTCATGACGAGGCGGGGGATTGCTCCCTCGTCGACTTCAACCGCTCCGGCGTGCCGCTCATCGAGATCGTATCCGAGCCGGACATGAGGGACAGCGACGAGGTCATCGCGTACCTGGAGAAATTACGCTTGATCATCCAGTACTTAGGCGCCTCGGACTGCAGGCTGAACGAGGGATCCATGCGCGCGGACGTGAACCTTTCCATAAGAGAGGCCGGAAGCGAAACGCTGGGGACGCGCACGGAAATGAAGAACCTGAACTCCTTCAAGGCCATCGCGCGGGCGATCGAGTCGGAAAGGGAGAGGCAGGTTGACTTGCTAGAGGCCGGGGAGGAGGTCGTCCAGGAAACCAGGCGCTGGGACGACGAGAAAGGGTATTCCTACGCGATGCGGAGCAAGGAGGACGCGCAGGATTACCGGTATTTCCCGGAGCCGGACTTAGTTCCCGTTACCATCAGCGAGGAATGGCTATCGGAAATCAAGGCGCGCCAGCCAGAGTTCCGCACGGAGAAGCAGGAACGGTATCAGGAAGAATTCGGGCTTCCGGAGTATGACGCGCGGATCATCACGGAATCCAAGCGCATGGCGGATCTCTTCGAGGCCGCCGCCTCGCTGTGCGGGAAGCCCAAGAAGGTTTCCAATTGGCTGATGGGGGAGACGATGCGCTTGCTTCGGGAGCGCGGCATGGATCCGGAGGAGATCCGATTCTCCCCGGGCAACCTGGCCAAGCTCGTGGACCTTGCGGAAGACGGCGCGGTCAACAGCACGGTCGCGAAAGAGGTCTTTGAGAAGGTGTTTGACGAGGACGTCGATCCGGAGCGTTACGTGGAGGAGCACGGGCTTCGGACCGTCAATGACGAGGGCGCGCTCCGCGCCACGGTAGAGCAGGTCATCCGGGATAACCCGCAATCCGTATCGGACTACCGGGGAGGCAAGGAAAAGGCCATTGGCTTTTTGGTGGGTCAGACGATGAAGGCGATGAAGGGCAAGGCGAA
>CAZOLD010000002.1:0-22491 GCA_964580595.1 uncultured Eubacterium sp. | reverse complement strand
AGGCCATTGGCTTTTTGGTGGGTCAGACGATGAAGGCGATGAAGGGCAAGGCGAATCCCGCGAGGGTGAACGAGCTGCTAAAAGAGTTGCTGCGGGATGAGTGACGGGCATCGCGTCGCGGCACGGGGTTCGGGAAAGCCACGTCGCGGCACGGGGTTCGGGAAAGTCGCGGCACGGCACGGGGTTCGGGAAAGCCACGGCGCGGCACGAGGTTCGGGAAAGTCACGGTGCTGCGTGGGGTTCGGGAAAGTCACGGTGCTACGTGGGGTTCGGGAAAGTCACGGTGTTGCGTGGGGTTAGATGAGACATGGCGCGTCTTCTGGTAGGGAGGAATCGGGTTTGAGGAGGTATCTTACGGGAATCCTGCTCGTAGCGTGGATGGCGGTCATATTCCTGTTCTCCGCGCAGCCGGCGGTGGATTCCGCCGAGGTGAGCCAGACGGTGGGATACTATATCGTAAGCTGGCACAACCGCGTCTTCCGGCAGGGGAAGACGGAGGGCGAGCTGCGAAGGAGGGCGGAGGAGCTGCAGTTTTTCATCCGCAAGGGAGCGCATATGAGCGAATACGCGGTTTTGGGGGTATTGGCGCTGGCGCATATGTTGGCTTGGCGGCTTGCGAAAAAAAAGGCGTTCCCGGCCGCCTGGGCGCTTGCCGCGGCCTACGCGGTTACGGACGAGATACACCAGCTTTTCGTGCCGGGTCGGGCCGGCATGGCGGTGGACGTGTGCATTGACGCCATGGGAGCGCTGGCCGGATTGGCGGCCGCGTGCGCGGCCATGAGGATCGCGGGCATGGTTTCGCGCCGGATGAGGGAGCGTGGGGCCGGCCCGGAAAGGGGAAAAGAGGAGGGGACGGGATGATTAAGATCCTGATTGTGGAGGACGACGCGAATATCGCGAGGCTGGTAGAGGCGACGGCGGCGATTGGCGGGTACGGCACCGAGGTGTGCGGCGACGGGGAAGAGGCGTTCCGGCGGATGGAGCGGGGCGGCTATGACTTAATCTTGCTGGACGTGATGCTTCCCGGGATGGACGGGTTCGAAATCATGAAAAAACGCACGCGGACGGATGCCCCGGTCATCTTCATCACGGCGAAGCAGGAGCTGGCGGACAAAGTGCGGGGGCTGCGCCTTGGGGCGGAGGATTACATCGTCAAGCCGTTCGAGGCCATGGAGCTGCTGGCGCGGATGGAGGTGGCGCTGCGGCGGGTGAGGCGCGCCGAGGAGGTGCTCACCTACGGCGACATCACGGTGAGCTTGGAAGAGCATGTCTGCAGGCGCGGGGAAGAGGAGGTCTACCTGACGCCTAAGGAATTTGACCTGCTGGCATTTTTCATGCGGCATAAGGACGTGGCGATTTCCAGGGAGCGCCTGCTCTCCGCGGTCTGGGGCTTCGAATACGAGGGCGAGAGCCGCACGATTGACATCCATGTCCAGCAAATCCGCAAGAAGCTGGACTTGAAAAACAAGCTGGTGACGATTCCGAAGCTGGGGTACCGGCTGGAGAGCGCGAAGGAGCAGGAAAGCGCGTAAGCGCGGGACGCGGCGGCGCGGCCGGGGAGGGGGCGTATGAAGCTATGGCAGAAAGTGTTTTTATACACGTTGGCGCTGGTGATGCTCGCGGTCGGCATGACCAGCATCTTGCTATTAAGGAATAGCTTTTCCATGGCGCTCGACCAAAAGAAGCAAGGCGTTTCCAACGAGCATCGGTTCGCGGTGGAAGGATTCAAGAGCATGGCTGTGACGGAGCGCCTCAAAGAAAATGCCATCGTGCTAGACGAGGAGGAGCTGGCGCGGCTCATGGAGGAGGCTTTCGGCAAGAAGGGCCAGGACAACGGGATCCTGTTTTTGAATTCCGGAAATGAGCGGGTCTACGCCAACAGGGATCTGGATTACCCGGAAAGCCTGCTAGACGTCGTTAAGGAGAGCGGGAACAGCTACGTGCAGGCAAGGAAATCCAAGATGTACGTGGCGTCCGCCGAAAAAATAGAGGGGAAGGAATATTACGTCGTGACGGAACATGACATGTCCGAGGTTGTGCGGATGCACGAGGACATGCTAGGGCGCATCCTGGCAATCAGCATGGGATGCGCGGTAGGCATCGCGATCCTCCTCCTCGTGCTTGTCAAGATCCTGCTGCACCCGCTCCAGAGAATCAACGAGGGCACGCGGGCGATCGCCGGGGGGAGCTATACGGAGCGCATTCCGGAAAAGGGGAGGGACGAGCTCTCCGAGCTAGCGCACAACATGAACCTGATGGCGGAGGCAGTGGAGACGAACGTCCGCGCGCTAGAGGAGGTCGCGGAAGACAGGAAGCAGTTCATCGACAACCTCTCCCATGAGATGAAGACGCCGCTGACGTCCATTTTGGGGTTCGCGGATTTGCTGCAGATCCAAAAAGAGGTCTCGGATGAGAGCCGCATGGAATATGCCGGGATTATCAAGGAGGAGGCATCCCGCCTGCGCGCGCTCTCCGGCAAACTGATGGAGCTCATCACGGTCGGCCGGGGAAGCCTGGAGTACCGGGAAGAGGACATGCGCCAGCTGTTCGAAGAGTCCGGTGCGTCCCTAAAGATCCTCACGGACAGCCACAACCTGGAGTTTTCCTGCCATTCCGAGTCGGGCAAGCTGCTGATCGAGAAGGAATTGTTCAAGTCCCTGCTGTATAACCTGGTGGACAATGCGGTGAAGGCCTCTAGGGAAGGCGGCCATGTCCGCATGGAAGGGCATTTCGCGGACGGGAGCTTCATCGTCGAGGTGGAGGATGAGGGCGTCGGCATCCCGGAAGAGGAGATCGGGAAAATCTCCCGCGCCTTCTACATGGTGGACAAGGCGCGTGACAGGGCAAGGGGCGGCGCGGGCTTAGGCCTCGCGCTTTGCGAGGAGATTGTCTCCCTCCATCAAGGGAAAATGAGGTTTGAGAGCAAGTTGGGGGAGGGGACTAAGGTATGCGTCTTTATCCCACGGGAAAGGGGTATGGCATGAACAGGATTTTGCCATGGGCCGTGACGGCCGGCCTGGCCTGCCTCATACTGGGGGCCGGGTATGTCGGCATCCGCGAGAGCGGGGAAAGGGTCTTAGAGAGCGGGAGCGCGCCGGAAGAGCTGGATTACGCGAATACGGAGTCCAATGTTTTCCACGGAAAAATCGACGAGGACGTCGAATTGTTCCCCTGGAATTATTACTCGCGCCGGGACGACGGGACGGCGGTCCCCTTCTTCCTGGAAAAAGCCCGGGCCGTCACGGGCGGGGAGGAAGAGACGGGGGCCGGCGCGGACGAGTGCTTCATGCAGATGATCGCTTATGAGAGCGGCGTGGGGCTAGGGGACGTCCGGGATTTTTATCGCGGGCAGGATGAGGGGGGCATTGTCGGGAACATGGCCGTGGTGGAAAGCTCCGTGTACGGGCCCCTTTACTTTTATGAGGAAACCTTAAGCCTTTCCGGAGAGAAATACCGCGTCAGGATATCCTGCGACGACTGGGGCGTCATCAGCTTCACTTGCGTGGAACGCGGCCATGGCGGGAAAGGAATCCGGGAGAGCTGGGAAGAAGTGGAAAATGAGATGGTGGAAGCCCTAGGGCGGCGGGACGGCGTCATGGAGGAGTTTTTCCTGTACATGGTGGGATTGAAGGAAATCAGCCTGTTGGGGCTAAGCCGGGTGGAAATGGGGTCAGCGAGCGTCTCCTTCGAGGAAATGCCGCTTTATTACGAGATGAGGAGGAACTTATCCTCCATCCGGGTAAATGCCTACCTCCAAGGCATGACTTGGGCGGACGGCTTGCTAAGCGGGGAACCGCCCGGGGAAGGCGCGGCGGCCTTTGAGACGCGGGAACGGCAGGACGCGGAAGTCTTTGGCCAGACAGGGGAGGGAAGCGTGGCATTCGGGCTAGGGACGGGAGCGGAAGCGGGGGATGGGGAAATCCTCGCGCAGGAAAGCGGCCGGGAAGCGGTCCGCTTGATCGAAAGCTATGGCAGCGGCATCATGGACGAGGAGGGGGACGTGGACGAAAGCTCCTGCCAGATCATAGAAATGAGCGACATGATCCTATTGCTGGTGCAAAGGGACATCGTGACGGTGGGGGCGTATTACGACCCCATCAGCCGCAAGTTCTGCGGGTTCCACTACTTCTATGAGTGACGGGCCCCGCGCGGGGGCCCGCGCCCCCGTCATTTCTCTTTTTTGGATTCAATTTGCAAGTCCACGTCACGGACGCCGCTTTCGACCTTGATGAAATTCCGTATGGCTTTGGCCTCCTCGTTGGTCAGCGGCTCGGACGCCTCTCCCGTGAACAGGACGGTTTTCCCGCTTTCGCCGTACATCATCCCGCATCGCACGTTCGAGAGCTTCGTGAAGACCGAGGAGGCCTTTTTCGCGATCTCGCTGTAATTCGCCTGCTCGGCGGCGTCCGCCGAGAACGCCTCGTTCTTCTTTTTTTCCTCGTCTAGCTGCTCTTGCAGGTCGCGGATGGTATTTTCCTGCACGGCAATCGTCACCTTGTCCTCGTTGGCCCCCTCGACCGCCTTGTTCTGCATGACGCGCAGCTTATACCCCGAAAGGTCGTAATCCGCGAGCTTGCCGGCCAGCTCGGAAATCCTCTCGTCAGACAGCTGCTCCCCGACTAAGGAGACGGAGATCACCCGGTTTAGCTTGTCCGTGCTGCTTTGCACCAGCTGCGTGTTCGCGAACACGAATTCCGAATTCAGGTAGGAGTTGATGTTGTTTTCCAGCACCGAGAGGTAGACGGTATGCGCCCCGCCTAGGAGGCTGGGGATCACGACGATCACGATTAGGGTCTTGATGATGCGGTTGAGGCGCTTTTGCCGCCTCGCGTCCAGTTCCCGGTAGCTTGGGACCCTGAGCAGCTTCGTGACGATCAGGGAGGACAGGGCGATAAAGAGCGTGTTGATGACAAACAGGTAAAACGCCCCGAAGATGAAGTTGGCCTGCCCGGTGGCAATCCCGTACCCCACCGTGCATAAGGGCGGCATGAGCGCTGTCGCGATGGCCACGCCGGGGATGACGTTGCTCGTCTTCTTGCGCGTGCAGCCGATGCTCCCCGCGATGCCGCCGAACAGGGCGATCAGGACGTCCCAGATGGTCGGGCTGGTCCGCGCGATCATCTCTTCCGTCGCGATGTCCAAAGGCGACAGGGAAAAGTAGAGCGTGGAGGCGATCAGGCTGATGATCACCTGCGTGCCGAAGCTGGTCGCCGCCTTTTTAAGCATCCCCAAGTCCCGGATGGCAAGGGAGTAGCCGATGGTCAGGATTCCGCTCATCAGCGGGGAGATCAGCATGGCGCCGATGATGACCGCCGTGGAATTCGTGTTCAGGCCGATAGACGCGATGAGGATCGCCAGCATCAGGATCCACATATTGGCGCCGTGTATGATGGTGTTCTCTTCCATCATTTCGTTGAGCTCGTCATAGGAGAGCATGTTGCTGCGCATGTCCAGCAGGTTGTGGAAATACGCCTTGGCTTTTTCTTTTCCGGTGCTCGTTTCGTTCTCCATGTTTTTCCTTCCTCTATTGATTGCTGTGTTTTTCGTTGCCGTGTTTTCGGGTTTCCCTTCGTAAAATTACTATACCATGGCTTTCGGGTAGCATCAAGCCTCTTTTGCGCACGGGGGCTTGGGACGGGAACTTTGTCGAAACTGCCAAATTTCCGGTGGATTTTGGGCAAATTACCGGAATTTGTGCTGTTGAAAAAATTTTGCCGCGAGGAAAGCGTCTGCCGCCATGGGATTTTTGTCGGAAAAAAGAGGGGGAATCGGCGGGGCGGCTGTGAAAAATGCGTGATTTTGGGCGATGAGGCGTGTTTTAGGGATGATTTGACAAAAGGAGGGAAAGGTGACATAATCTCCCAACAGAGAGGCACGGAAGCCTTTCGGGAAATCAAAAAAGAATCACAAAATCTCAACGGAAAGGATGGATGATGGATATGACGAATGAGAAGGAAAGGGTTATCAAGTTGTCAGATGCAGAGGAAGTTTGCGAGTTCGTGCATGCGGCCGGGTTGTGTGACTTTGACATAGACATTTCCGACCAGCGCGTAATCATCGATGCGAAATCTATCCTGGGCGTCATGGGCCTGGGCGTGGAGCGCGAGCTTACCGTGAAATACGGCGGTGAGGACATGGCTTTTGAGAATGTGGTGAGCAAATACGCGGTCGCGTGACGCGGCAGGCGCGCCGCGCGCGGGCGCCCCTTGGAACGGGACGCGCGGCGGCACGAGGAAGCGGCGTGGACGCAGCGAAACGAAAGGAAGAATGGACGGCCTATTCCGTCGGCGGACGGGAGAGGCCTTTTTTGTATCCATGGATTCGGGAGGGTTGGCCGGGGGATTCCGGCATCCCGCCTGTTCCATGAGAAGAAAATAGATAGGAAGAGAAGATAGGAAAGTGGAAGAAATCAAAATTTCCGTGAGGAACCTCGTGGAGTTCATCTTGCGCTCCGGGGACATCGACGACCGCGGCGGCCTCGCCGCGCAAAAGGAGGCCATGCAGGAGGGGAGCCGGCTCCACAGGAAGATCCAGGGCGGGATGGGCGCGTCCTACCGGCCGGAAGTCCCGTTAAAGGCAGAGGTGGACCGGGGGCGGTACGCTCTGGTGGTGGAGGGCCGGGCCGACGGCGTGATCACGGAGGGGGAGAACGTGACGGTGGACGAGATCAAGTGCGTCCGCCGGGACGTTTCAAAGATGGAGGGGCCGATCCCGGTGCATGAGGCGCAGGCGAAATGCTACGCATATATCCTTGCCGCCCAGGGCGGCCTGCCTGAAGTTTCCGTGCAAATGACCTATTGCAACCTCGACACGGAGGAAATCCGAAGGTTCCGGCGCGAATACCCGTTTGGGGAGCTGGACGGATGGTTTCAGGACTTAGTCGCGTCTTACGGGAAATGGGCGGATTTCCAATATGAGGCGAAAATCGCCAGGGACGCCTCGATCCGCCGGCTGGAATTCCCTTTCCCATACCGGGAGGGGCAGAAAAAACTGGCGGGCGACGTCTACCGCACCATCAAGCGCGGGAAAATCCTGTTCATCCAGGCGCCGACCGGCTCGGGGAAGACGATCACGACCGTATTCCCGGCCGTCAAGGCGGTGGGGGAGGGCCTCGCGGACAAAATCTTCTACCTGACGGCGAAGACGGTCACGCAAACGGTGGCGGGGGAGGCCTTTGGGCTGCTGCGCGGGCGCGGGTACCAAGGGAGCGTCATCACGATCACGGCGAAGGAAAAAATATGCCTGCGCGGGCTTGGGGGCCGGGAATCTCAGGGCAGCCAAGGGGAGGCGGGGGAGCGGCCCGCGCCCGATTGCAACCCGGATTCCTGCCCCTACGCGAAGGGGCATTTTGACCGCGTCAACGACGCGATATTCGCGATGATAACCGAAGAGCGCGACATCACTCGCGAGACCGTTTGGCGTTACGCGAGGGAGCATCGGGTATGCCCGTACGAAATGTGCTTAGACGCGTCCATGTGGGCGGACGACATCATCTGCGATTACAACTACGTGTTTGACCCGAATGCCGCGCTGCGCCGGTTTTTCGGGGAAGGCGCGAAGGGGGACTATATTTTCCTGATCGACGAGGCGCACAACTTAGTGGAGCGGGGCAGGGAGATGTACAGCGCCATGCTTTGCCGGGAGGATTTTTGGAAATTCCGGGAAACCCTAAGGCCGCATAGCAAGAAATGCGCCGCCGCGCTGGGGCGGTGCGCGAGGCAGTTCCCGGATTGCGGGGAGGGGGAAGGGGAGTACCGGCAGCTAGACGGCATCGGGAACCTGGCCTTCTCCCTCATGCGGCTAGGCTCGGCCTTTGAGGAATTTTTCCAGGAGGGAACGCCGCTCCCGGAAGGGAAAGAGGTCCTCGAATTTTATTTCGGCCTCCGCCATTTCCTCAACATGCACGACCGCGCGGGTGAGGATTACGTGATTTACGCCGAGCGGGAGCGCGGGCGGCTCATGCTGAGGCTGTTTTGCGTGAATCCCGCCGCCAGCCTGCAGGAATGCCTAGACAAGGGGAGGAGCGCCATCTTTTTCTCCGCGACGCTCCTCCCCATCCGGTATTACAAGAAGCTATTGAGCGCGAGGGAGGACAATTACGCGGTTTACGCGCAAACGGTTTTCTCCCCAAAGCAACGGCTCCTAGCGATCGGGCGCGACGTCAGCAGCAGGTATTCCCGTCGCACGGAGGGGGAATTTACGCGGATCGCGGGGTATATCCATGAGGCGGCGGCGGCGAAGCGGGGGAATTACCTCGCGTTTTTCCCGTCCTACAAGATGATGCGCCAGGTGGCGGAAAAATTTCTCGGGACGGAAGGGGTTTTGGAAGAGATGGATATAAAAATCCAGGAAAATCACATGACGGAGCGGGAAAAAGAAGAGTTCCTGGCCGCTTTTAGTAAGAAGCGGGAAAAGAGCCTGGTCGGGTTTTGCGTCATGGGCGGGATTTTCGCCGAAGGGGTTGACCTAAGAAAAGACGCCCTCATCGGGGCGATCATCGTAGGGACGGGCTTGCCGCAGGTCTGCACCGAGCGGGCAATCCTGAAAGAATATTATGACAAATCCGAAGGAGCCGGATTCGACTACGCGTTCCGCTACCCCGGAATGAACAAGGTGCTCCAGGCGGCAGGGCGCGTCATCCGCACGGCTGAGGATAAGGGGGTCATCCTCCTGCTGGACGATCGCTTCCTGCAGAAGGAATACCGGAGCATATTCCCCAGGGAGTGGGAAACATGCGAGACCACCACCTTATCCCAGGTGCGAACCCTGATGGAAGCATTTTGGGAAGGCGGATGACCTAAGGCGTCGGGGTATCCCCGAACATGTACTTCATCAATGCCTCGATGTCTTCCTTCTCGTAGGCGACCAGCTCCAGCTTGTTGATGTAGGCCTTGTTGCTGAACAGCTTGGAGACCGCGATGTACTTCGTGAGCTGGGATTTCAGATTCAAGCGGTCGCCTTCGGGGGAAACCAGCTCTACGGGGCCGCTGCATTTGTCAACGACGGCCATAAACTCCTCTGCGTTGTCAATTTTGTAAAGCTTCATGATAAATCCTCCTTCCATGAACGGTAATGTCCGGCGCGGGCGGGATGCCCGCGCCCTCTCTCAATTATAGTACAAAACTTCCCCCCTGTCAAAAATAACTTCTCGCACGGAAATCATTTCGCGGCGCGGGCGGCTTCATGGGGCGCCTGGCAGCAGCTTTAGGAATTCCTCCGCCGCGGCGGGCATGCGAAGCGCGCGGTCCGCGGCGGCGACGAGGGCGCGCGGGGGGATTTCCTCCGCCGTCTCAAGGATCCGAAGCGTCCCGTCGTCCGCAGACAGGCAATAATCCGGGATGAACGCGACGCCAAGCCCGATTCTCGCGAAGTCAATGAGGAGGTCGTTGCTGCTAAGCTCCGCCTCCGGCACAAGCTCTATCTGCCGCCGCAGGAAGAGGCCGCGCAAGAATTCGCGTGTCGTGCTCTCCTGCTCCAGCATCAGGATGGGGAATTTGCCAATCTCCTCCAGGGTGAGGGCGCGCCCCCCGTCGCCGAAATAGGCCGGGTTGGCGATGAAGACGTCCGAGAACGTGGCGACGCGCTTCTTGATGGAAGCGTCCTCTAGCCCGGGATTGGGGTAATTCGTGACGATCAGGTCGACTTTCCCTTTGCTTAGCAGGCTCACGCAGCCGACGGACGTCGCGTTCGTCACCTTGATGGGGACGTCCGGGAACAACTGGCGGAACTGCTTGAAATACGGCAGCAGGAAATAGCGGCAGATGGTGTCGCTCGCGGCGATGTGCAGCTGTCCTAGCGCGAGCCCGCCCGAATCCGCCAGTTGCGCCTCCCCGCGGGAAATCAGGTGGACGGCGGGCTCGACGTAGCGCAACAAAAGCTCGCCCGCGGGGGACAGCCGCACCTTCTTGGTGTTCCGGAAAAACAGGGGCTGCCCCAGCTCGCGCTCTAGCGCCTTGATGGATTGGCTGACGGCGGATTGGGACAGGAACAGCCGTTTGGAGGCTTCCGAGAAGCTGAGCGTGGAAGCGACAAGATAAAAAACTTTGTAAAGCTCAAAATTGATGTCCATGTTTTCCCTCCGCTTATGTCCGCGGCCGCCGGCATGCCCGCCGGCCCGGCTTCTGGCTCTTTTCACGATGCAAAAAAACCTCGCCCCAATTATACCACGCGCCGCGCGGGATGTCATCGCAATCTTCTGATTGACTTGATAAATCGGACTGTATTATAATGGTTGCGGCGCCATGTGCCAAAGGACGCGGCGCGCCGCGCCGTAGGGCGGAGGGACGGACGCTAGGGGGGATGTAAGGGCGGAAGGCGGCAACGGCGGCACGGACAGGATAGGGAGGTCATGATGGGCAGGAAAGAATTTCAACCGGTGAAGGAAGGGAAAGTGCGCGAGGTCTATGATATCGGGGACAGCCTCGTTATCGTGGCGACAGACAGGATATCGGCTTTCGACGTGATTTTGAAGAATCAAATCAGCGGGAAAGGCATGGTCCTCACGCAGATGTCAAAGTTTTGGTTCGGGCTTACGGAGGATATCGTGCCCAACCACATGATCTCGACCGACACGGCGGACGTGCCGGAGTTTTTCCGCGGGGGCGGCTTTGAGGGACGCAGCATGAAATGCAGGAAGCTGGAGATGTTCCCGGTGGAGTGCATCGTGAGGGGGTATATCACGGGGAGCGGCTGGGAGAGCTACCGGAAGGACGGGACGGTTTGCGGCGTCCGCCTGCCGGAAGGCCTCAGGGAATCTGAGCAGCTGCCGGAGCCGATATACACGCCGACCACGAAAGCGGAGCTCGGGATGCACGACGAGCATATCACATACGAGGACAGCGTGGGGATCTTAGACAGGCTTTATCCGGGGAAGGGGGAGGGTTACGCCTCAAGGATCAGGGATTGCACCCTGGCTCTTTACCGGAAATGCGCTGAATACGCGAGGGAGAGGGGGATTCTCATCGCCGACACGAAATTTGAGTTCGGGCTGGATGAGGATGGCACGGTCGTTTTGGGGGACGAGATGCTGACTCCCGACAGCTCTAGGTTTTGGCCGCTGGAGGGGTACGCGCCGGGGAGGCCCCAGCCTTCCTTTGACAAGCAGTTCGTAAGGGATTGGCTTAAGCGGAACCCGGACAGCGGGTATGATCTCCCGGACGAGGTCGTGGCAAAAACCGCCGGCAAATACCGGGAAGCCTACGCGCTTTTGACCGGGGAAAGCCTCTAAAGGCCGGATGGGGGGTTTTTATGGAGAGTCATTTCGATAAGGCAAGGGAAGCTTGCGGCGTGTTCGGGATTTATGATTTTGCCGGGGATTCCGTGGCGCCGGCCATATATTACGGGCTGTCCGCGCTGCAGCACCGGGGGCAGGAGAGCTGCGGGATCGCGGTCAGCGACACGAAGGGCCCAAAGGGGCGCGTGAAGTCGAAGAAAGGGATGGGGTTAGTCAACGAGGTCTTCACCCAGGAGGCCTTAGAGTCCCTGGAGGGCGACATCGGCGTCGGGCACGTGCGGTATTCCACGGCGGGCGCGTCCAGCTCGGATAACGCCCAGCCTCTTGTCCTGAATTACGTGAAGGGCACGCTGGCCATAGCGCATAACGGGAACTTGATCAACGCGCGGGAGCTCTGCGAGGACTTAGAGCGGACGGGCGCGATTTTCCAGACGACGATCGACACGGAAGTGATCGCCTACCACATTGCCAGGGAGAGGCTGCGTTCCGGGACGGTGGAGGAGGCCGTGACGCGCGCGGCGTCCAAGCTTAAGGGTGCGTTCTCGCTCGTCATCATGAGCCCGCGCAAGCTCATCGGCGTCCGCGACCCTTTCGGGTTCAAGCCCCTGTGCATCGGGAAGCGCGACCATTCCTATATCCTGGCGTCAGAGACTTGCGCGCTTGACGCGTTAGGCGCGGAGTTCGTCAGGGATGTCCTGCCGGGGGAGGTCGTCACGATCTCGCCGGACGGGATCCACTCCGACACCAGCTTATGCCAGCCAAGGGAAAAAGAGGCGCGGTGCGTGTTTGAGTATATCTATTTTTCCAGGGCGGACAGCCGTTTCGACGGCGTGAGCGTCTATGAGTCCAGAATCAAGGCGGGGCGCTTTTTGGCGATGGATTCCCCCGTGGAGGCGGACTTAGTCGTCGGCGTGCCGGAATCCGGCAACGCGGCGGCGCTTGGGTACGCGATGGAATCCGGGATACCCTACGGGACGGCTTTCGTGAAGAACAGCTACGTGGGGCGCACGTTCATCAAGCCCAAGCAAAGCAGCCGCCTGTCGGGCGTGCGGATGAAGCTGAACGTGCTTAGGGAGGCCGTGCGGGGGAAGCGCGTGATCATGATCGACGATTCCATCGTGCGCGGCAGCACCTCGGCGCAGATCGTGAAGATGCTGCGGGACGCGGGGGCCACAGAGGTCCATGTGAGGATCTCGTCGCCGCCGTTTTTGTGGCCCTGCTATTTCGGGATTGACGTCCCCGTGCGGGAGCAGCTCATCGCGTACCGGCACAGCGTGGCCGAGATCTGCCAGGCGATCGGGGCGGATTCCCTGGAGTATTTAAGGATTGGCCGCTTAGACGAGATGGTGTCCGGCCTCCCCATCTGCCGGGGGTGCTTTTTGGGGGAATACCCGCTAGATCCTCCCACGGAGGACATCCGCGGGGAGTATGAGAAATAAGGGAGCCGCGCGGCTTGTGGCGGCCCGCGGCAATGGTTGGGAGGAGAAATGAGGATGCCGACAGACAGGTATGGCAGCCCGCTGTCAGAGCGGTATGCCAGCAAGGAGATGCAATATATTTTTTCACCGGACATGAAATTTTCCACATGGAGGAAGCTGTGGGTCGCCTTGGCCGAGACCGAGATGGAGCTAGGGCTTAGCGAGGACGGGAAGCCTGTCATCACCCAGGAGCAGATCGACGAGATGAAGGCCCATATCCATGACATCAATTATGACGTGGCAAAGGAGAGGGAGAAGCAGGTGCGCCATGACGTCATGAGCCATGTCTATGCCTACGGGCAGCAGTGCCCGAAGGCCGCGGGAATCATCCACTTAGGCGCGACGTCCTGCTATGTGGGCGACAACACGGACATTATCGTGATGAACGAGGCCCTGGGCCTGATCCGGAGGAAACTGGTGAACGTAATCGCGAAATTGGCGGGATTCGCGAGGGAATACAAGGACCTGCCGACCTTGGCGTTCACCCATTTCCAGCCGGCGCAGCCGACGACGGTCGGGAAGCGCGCGACGCTGTGGCTGCAGGATTTCCTGATGGATTTGGAGGACTTAGATTACGTGAAGGGCAGCCTGCGGCTGCTGGGATCGAAGGGCACGACGGGGACGCAGGCGAGCTTCCAGGAGCTTTTCGAGGGCGACCAGGAGAAGATTGGCCGGATCGACCCCATGATCGCGGAGAAGATGGGCTTCCCTTCGTGCTATGACGTGTCCGGCCAGACCTATTCCAGGAAAGTGGACACCCGCGTCCTCAATGTCCTTGCGGGGATCGCGGCGAGCG
Organism: uncultured Eubacterium sp.; assembly: GCA_964580595.1. Taxonomy (GTDB): domain Bacteria; phylum Bacillota; class Clostridia; order Lachnospirales; family Lachnospiraceae; genus Petralouisia. The sequence goes on along the minus strand of CAZOLD010000002.1, from coordinate 8,984 downwards.
CGCACAAAATGTCGAATGACATCCGGCTCCTGCAGCATCTGAAGGAAGTCGAGGAGCCGTTCGAGAAGGACCAGATCGGGTCTTCCGCCATGGCCTACAAGCGGAACCCCATGCGGTGCGAGAGGATCGCGTCGCTTTCGCGGTACGTGATGGCGGACGCCATGAACCCCGCGGTGACGTCGGCCTCGCAATGGTTCGAGCGCACCCTTGACGATTCCGCCAATAAGCGGATCTCCATCCCGGAGGGCTTCCTAGCGACGGACGGGATATTGGACTTGTGCTTGAATGTCGTGGACGGCCTCGTCGTGTATGACAAGGTCATCCGCAAGCACCTGATGGAGGAGCTCCCTTTCATGGCGACGGAGAACATCATGATGGACGCGGTGAAGAACGGCGGCGACCGCCAGGAGATGCACGAGAAGATTCGACGGCTCTCGATGGAGGCCGGCAGGAACGTCAAGGTCGAGGGGAGGGAGAACAACCTCCTAGAGCTGATCGCGGCAGACCCGGATTTCGGCCTGTCGATGGAGGATCTGGAAAAATCCATGGACCCGGCGCGATACGTGGGGCGCGCGCCCATGCAAGTCGAGCGGTTCCTAGATGACGTCGTGGCGCCGATATTGGAGCGGAACCGTGACATCCTAGGCATGGAGGCCGAGATCCATGTGTGAGCGGGCGGTATTTTTCTCTCGCGGGAGGGAAGCGATGAAAGAAAGGAAGAGGCCGCTGCGGCAGGTTGCCTATGTCTTGGCCTTGCTGCTTGCCATCGTCATCTTGTTTCGGTGGTACACGGATCAAAACAAGGAACGCATGGAGGAGCGCAACAAGAATTACGCGCTGGATTCCGCGCGGATCATGGCGAACCAGATTGACGATGAGTTCAAGAACGCGGAGGATTTGATCAGCACTTACGCGATTTACCTGGGGAAGAGCCTAGACGGGCCGCGGGTCACGCTAGAGGAGATTGCCGCGCTGCAGGAGGATTCCCTGTTCGACGCGATGCTGTTCACCGACGTGAACGGGATGGACCACGCGCCGGACGGGCGCACCGCCGACGCGAGCGGGCGCAGGTTTTACGGGATGGGCATGCGGGGCGAGAAGGGGATGACCATCATTTACGACTCGGATTTCGTGGACGAGACGATGGCCTGCTTTTTCGCTCCTGTCCGTTATAAAGGGGAAATCATCGGCGTGCTGCGGGGCTCCTACCTTGCGGAGGAATACTTGAAGGACATGCTCTACACGACCTACTTCGGGGAGCAGGCGGACGTCTACCTCTGCATGCCGGACGGGACCGTGATTGCCAGCTCGAAGGGAGGGGATTACGCGAAGGGGCTCCTCCCCACGCTGGTGGAGAGCGGGATGATCGACCAAGAGACAGCCGGGGAGGCGGCGAATGTCCTTAAGAACGGCGGGAGGGGCGCGTTCGTCTGCGACACGGACAGCAAGACGGACAATATTTGCGTGAATTACCTTCCGGAAAAGGGATATGTGCTGGTGCAGACCTTCCCGAAGGTGGTGACGCAGCGCATGATCCAGGGCGAGAACTTAGTGGGCATCCGCCTGGAGACGATGCTGATCGCGCTGTTCCTCCTTTACATCATATCCCTTCTTTTCCACGCGAGGCGGGAGCGCAAGGCGCTAGAGCAGGAGAACCGCGAGATGGGATATATCATCGACGGCGTGAACACGCTGTTTTCCCGGTATACCATGGTGGACCTCGGCGCGGGCAAGTACCATTACCTGGCGGGCACGCGCCCGGAGGGCGACATCATCCCCACGGATGGGGATTACGCGCTGCTGCAGGATTACCTCTGCGGCAGGCTGGCGGACGAGGAGAAGCGCAGCGAGCTCGCGGGATGGCTGGATCTGGACGCCGTGGGGGAGTCCTTAGCGGAGCGGGACGACCTGCGCTATGAGTGCCGCGTAGGGAGCGCCGGGAAATTGCGTTGGGAGCATCTGAACATCATTTGCCTAGAGCGCGAGGACGGGCGGGCCGCGAAGGTCCTCATCATCCGGCAGGACATCACGAGGCTGAAGGAGAAGGAGCTGCGGGCGCGCGCGGAGGTTTCCCTCGCGAACCGCAAGGAGCGCCAGTACCGGATCGCCATCACGTCTAACGCCATCGCGACGTTTGACTTCAACGTGACGAAGGATCTGATAGAGGATGATATTTGCCGCGAGGCCGACGGGGAGAGGGTATCCATGCTAGCGAAGGTCGGGCTGTCGGCGCCCTGCCAGGCGTCGGAATGGTTCGAGCGGTGGAAGCAGTTCGTGGAAGAGGACTCCATGGAAGAATATTCTGAGAAAGTGAACGTCGGCTATTTGCGGGAGCGTTTCGAGGAGAACGAGCCGCAGGTCGATGTGGAATATTGGTCCCATGACGGGTTAGGGAGCCTGATTTGCGTCCGCCAGTCCTTCATCATGACCCGCGACGACGACACGGGCGATATCATGGCCATGTGCGTGACGAAGGAGATCACGGAAAGCGTGCGCAGGCAGAAGGAGCAGACGGAGGCCTTGCAGGACGCGCTGATGCAGGCGCAGCACGCGAACCGGGCGAAGACGACGTTTCTGTCCAACATGTCGCATGACATCCGCACGCCGATGAACGCGGTGATCGGGTTTTCCACGATCGCGCTCAGTCATATTGACAATAAGGATCAGGTGCGGGACGCGCTAGAGAAGGTTCTTTCCTCCAGCAACCATTTGCTTAACCTGATCAATGACATCCTGGACATGAGCCGGATCGAGAGCGGGAAGGTGCAGATCAGGGAGCAGGAATGCGACCTGTCCGAGCTGATGCACAACTTAGTGAACATCATACAGCCGCAGGTGAAGGCGAAGCAGCTGAACCTGTCCATGGACACGTTTGGGGTCACGAACGAGGAGGTCATAGCCGACTCGCTCAAGCTAAACCAAGTGTTCATCAACCTGCTGTCCAACGCGGTCAAATATACCCCCGCCGGGGGGAACATCAGCTTTTGGATCACGCAGAAGCCGACATTCCGCCATGGGTACGGCGATTACGAGTTCGTCGTCCAGGACAACGGGATCGGCATGTCGCAGGAGTTCGTCCGCCATATCTTCGAGCCGTTCGAGCGGGAGACGAGCGTGACGAAATCCGGCATCCAGGGGACGGGCCTTGGCATGGCGATCACGAAGAACATCATAGAGATGATGAACGGGACGATCCGCGTGGAGAGCGAGGTCGGGAAGGGGAGCACGTTCACGGTCTGCCTCACGCTAAGGCTCCAGGACACGGAAAAGGCAAAAGAGCAGATCCGCGATCTGCAGGGCAAGCGCGCCATGGTCGTCGATGACGATTTCCATACCTGTGACAGCGTGAGCAAGATGCTCCGGCAGATCGGCATGCGCGCGGAGTGGACGACGTCCGGGCGGGAGGCGGTATACCGCGCGAAGATGGCGTATGAGGAGGGGGATCCCTTCCATACCTACATCATTGACTGGCAGATGCCGGAGACGAGCGGGGTGGAGACGGCCCGCGGGATCCGCGGCGTGACGGGCGAGGACACGCCCATCATCATCCTGACGGCCTATGACTGGTCGGACATTGAGGAGGACGCCAGGAAAGCGGGAGTCACGGCCTTTTGCGCGAAGCCGCTTTTCCTGTCGGACTTAAGGTCCGCGCTGCTCTCGACGAACAGCCCGGACGGCGAGGAAGAAGAGACGAAAGGCGCGTGGACGCTGGCTGATTTTTCCGGGCGGAGGGTCCTGCTGGTGGAGGATATCGAGCTGAACCGCGAGATCGCGGAAGTCATCCTCACGGAAGCCGGCTTTGAGGTGGAGTCGGCGCCCGACGGCACGGACGCGGTCGCGATGGTGCAGAAGTCGGAAGAAGGGTATTATGACGCGATCTTGATGGACGTGCAGATGCCTACGATGGACGGGTATGAGGCCACCAGGATTATCCGGGCGATGAACCGGGGCGACGTGGAGACCATGCCCATCATAGCCATGACGGCGAACGCGCTAGAGGAGGACAAGGAAGCGGCAATCAAGAACGGGATGAACGCCCACATCCCCAAGCCGTTAGACATGGACGTCCTCATCAGCGTGCTGGGGCAGTTCTTGGGGCAGCCCCCGAAACAGGACGGGGAGCGATAGCCGCGCGTGGGGCAAAGGAGGCGTTTCATGAAAAAGCAGATCCGACGTTTGCTGACCGTGCTGCTGACCGTCTTTATCTTGGTGGCCGCCGTGGGGATGATTAGCCTGTATTCCCGCCGCTTTTCCGAGAGGATTTATGAGGAGAGCATGGGGCACCTGCAGGAGATCTATGCGCAGGTAAACAGCTCGTTTTTGTCCTTCACGGAACAGAATTGGGGAATCTTAAACAGCTGGAGCGATTACATCAAGAACTCCAGCGGCAAGTCCGGCGAGAGCCGGATCGCGGAATTTTTGAAAAACCAGAAGCAATATTGGAAATTTACGGATTTTTACTTCGTGGGCAAGGACGGGAAATGCCTAAAGCCCAACGGGGCGCAGGATGAGATTGACGTGTCGGATTTCCCGGATGGGTTTTTTGAGGGCGAGGGGGAGCCTTCTCTCATGGCGGAGACGATGTCGGACGGGCAGCCGGCCACGATGTTCCTGCTGCCGGGCGTGAGCGGCAAGTACCGGGGGTTTTCCTATGACGCGATCGCCATCACCTATTCCAACGCGGATCTGTCAAAATCCCTGAATGTCGACGCCTATTCGGGGAAGTCCAGCTGCTTCGTGATATATGAGGACGGGGGGATCCTGCTCTCCGCGCAGCGCGGGGGCGGGATTTCCGGGAACTACCTTTCTTACCTGCGCAAGGAGTCGGACCTGACGGAGCAGGACCTGGAAAACCTGCGGGAGGACTGGGAGAACGGCGAGAGCGGCAGCCTGAGGTGCGAGATTGACGGCGTGGAGCAATACATTTCCTACCAGCCGATGGGGTACCAGGGATGCACGCTTCTAGGGATCGTGCCGGAGCGCGTGGCGAACCATACCTTCCGGCAGATCCAGGAAGGGACGATTGACGTCCTAGTCAAGGTGTTCCTGCTGATCGGGATTTACATCGTGCTGCACTTGGTGTACCGGAACTGGAGCCAGTCCCGCAAGAGCAAGATGGAATTAAAGTACCGGGAATTGATGTTCGACCTTCTTTCGAACAACGTGGATGATATTTTCCTCATGCTGGAGGACGAGACATGGAAGGTGGATTACGTCAGCCCGAACGTGGAGCAGATGTTAGGCGTTCCTAAGGACGCCGTCATGAAGGACGCGAGGACGCTTTGGGGATGCTTAGAGGACGCGGATGGCCGCATCACCGGGGCGGACCTTACGGCGATCCCGGTATCGGGGAGCAAGGTATGGGAGCGCAAGTTCATCAATGCCAAGACGGGCGAGTACCGCTGGTACCGGGAAACGGCGTTCCATGAGGAAATCGCGGGCGTGGAGAAATGCGTGATCGTGATGTCGGACCGGACGCAGGAGCAGATGATGAACCAGAGCCTGCAGGAGGCGCTGGACATGGCGAAGAGCGCCAACGAGGCGAAGAGCCATTTCCTAGCGAACATGTCGCACGACATCCGTACGCCGATGAACGCGATCGTGGGCTTTGCCGCGCTCTTGGAAAAGGACGCGTCGCAGGAGGCGAAGGTGCGCGAGTACAGCCGCAAGATTTCCGCCTCGAGCAAGCATTTGCTGAACCTCATCAACGACGTGCTGGACATGAGCAAGATCGAGAGCGGCAAGACGTCGCTGAACTTAGAGGAGTTTGACCTGCCCGAGCTCATCGAGGAGCTGAATACCATCCTGCGCCCGCAGGCGAAGGCGAAGGGGCAGGATTTCAAGACCCACGTGCGGGGCAAGCTGACGGAGCAGCTGGTGGGCGACAAGCTGCGGCTGAACCAGATCCTGCTCAACCTGCTTTCTAACGCGATCAAATACACCCCGGACGGCGGGAAGATTGATTTTAACATCGAGGAGCTGCCCAAGCCGTCGGCGAAATACGTGCGGATGCGTTTCCAGGTGAAGGATAACGGCATCGGCATGAGCGAGGAATTCCTGGGCAGCGTCTTTGAGCCGTTCGCGCGGGAGGCAAGCCCTGCCACGGACCATGTCCAGGGCACCGGCCTTGGCATGGCGATCACGAAGAACCTGGTGGACTTGATGGGAGGCACGATTCAGGTGGACAGCAAGCTTGGGGAAGGGTCCACCTTCACGGTCGAGATGTCCTTCGCGCAGCCGGACACGGTGAGGGAGGCGCCGGAGTGGCTCCGCTCTAAGGTCAGGAAGGCCTTGATCGTGAACAGCCAGGAGAAGGTTTGCCGGAGCGTGCAGGAATCCCTGCGCGGCGCGGGGATAGAGGCTTCCTATGCCATGGAAGGGGAAGAGGCCCTCCGGGAAGTGGAGGATGCGCACGCTAGGGGCGAGGATTACCAGGTCGTCCTGATGGACTGCCGCCTCGGCGGGCATGACAGCTTAGACGTCGCGCGGCAAATCCGGGAGAGGCTAGGGGAGAGCAAGCCTGTCCTGGTGATGGCTTCCCACAATTGGAGCGACATCGAGGACGAGGCATGGAAGGCCGGGGTCGACGCGTTCATGTCGAAGCCGTTCTTCCTCTCGACGTTCTGGCAGGCGATCACCCCCCTGTTCTCCGAGAGCGGGGAGCCAGGCGAGGATATGCCGGGGGATGGGAGAGCGCTAGACGGCATGCTGTTCCTGGTGGCGGAGGATGTCGAGCTGAACGCGGAGGTCTTAGGCGAGCTGATGAAAATGGAGGGGGCGTCCTGCGAGTTCGCGAAGAACGGCCGGGAAGCCGTGGACCTGTTTAACGCGTCAGAGCCGGGGCATTATGACATGAACCTGATGGACGTGCAGATGCCGGAGATGAACGGGTACGAGGCGGCGCGGGCGATTCGCGCGTCTGCCCACCCGGACGCGTCCCGCATCCGGATCGTGGCGATGACGGCCAACGCTTTCGCGGAAGACGTGCGGCGCGCCCTGGATGCCGGGATGGATGCCCATTTGTCCAAGCCAGTGGACATGGACGCGCTCAAGGCTTTGATCGCGAAGCTGTCGTGACCGCGCTTAAGGGCCGCCGCGGGCGCGAGGACCCGCGGGACGGATTGGGGATCGCCGGCCCCGCTGACATATTGACCGCCGCGCGGGGGCTTGCATTAGCCAAGGGAGGAATGAAATGAATTCAGTAGGGATTATGACAGACAGCCATAGCAGCATTACGCAGGAAAAGGCAAAGGAATTGGGGATTTCCGTGCTGCCGATGCCGTTCGTGATTGACGGGACAGAGTACTTAGAGGATGTCACGCTCTCGCGCGAGGAGTTCTACCGGAAGCTGCGGGAGGGGGCGCAGGTGAGCACCTCGCAGCCTCCCCAGCAGACAGTGTCAGATATGTGGGACGCGATGCTTGGGAGATATGACGAGCTGGTATACATCCCGATCAGCAGCGGCCTTAGCGGCTCGTGCTCCACGGCGCTTTCCATGGCGCAAAAGGAGCCGTACGCGGGGCGCGTGTTCGTGGTGGACAACGGGCGCGTGGCGACGCCGCAGTACCGGACGGTCCTGGATGCGATAGAGCTCGCGCGGGAAGGGTATGGCGCGGCGCGGATCAAGGAGATGCTCGAGGCCGTGCGCGCGGACATGACGATTTACGTGGCGGTGGACATGCTGGAGTACCTAAAGAAAGGCGGCAGGATTTCGTCCGCCACGGCGGCGCTAGGCACGGTCCTCAACATCAAGCCCATCCTGCAGTTTGACGTGGGCATCCTGCACCTGGTGCAGAAGTGCCGTGGCATGAAGTCAGCGCGCAAGGCGATGATTGCGGCATTGCGCCATGATTTCGAGACGAAATTCAGACGGCAGGTTGAGGCGGGCGAGGTGTATCTCCTCGCGGCGACAAGCGCGGAGCCGGAGGAGACGGATTCCTGGGTCCGGGAAATCGAGGAGGCGTTCCCGGGGATGGGCGTGATGTGCGAGCCGCTTTCCCTGGGCGTTTCCTGCCATATCGGGCCCGGAGGGCTTGGCATCGGCTGCTCTTGCAGGCCTAAGCGGTAGTCGCGGCGGGAAATGGGCGATCCTGCATGACCTAGCGGGAAGCGTGGCAGGGCATGGGCTATCCCTGCGGGCGCGGAGCGGCGATAGGGGGATGGTGCCGGCTGCCCCGCGGGCCGGGACGGCAGGGGAGAACGCGGGGATGGCACGCAAGAGCCGGGAAAGGAGATTTCATGATACGCAGGAAAGAAGAAGTTCGGGTCCGGAAGGTTGAGAACGCCCAGGGCGGCGAGGGGACGGTGACATTCTATGACTGGCTGCTTCCCGAGGAAGCGAAGGGGCATGGCCGCGTTTTCTCCAAATTGGTCATCCCGCCTGGGGCGTCGATCGGGTACCATGGGCATGACGGCGAGTTTGAGGCATATTTGGTGCTTTCCGGGGAGGCCGAGGTAAACGACAATGGCGAGAAGGCCGTGCTCCATGCGGGCGACGTGAACCTGTGCAGGGACGGGCAGAGCCATGGGACGAGGAATTGCTCGAAAGACGAGGATCTAGTGCTCCTGGCCCTGATCCTGGATACGTTGGGGGAACCGCCCGTTTGCTGAGGTTTGACAAAGAGCCAACAGTTGTTGTAAAATAAGGCCGGTACTCGCAAACTGTTTTTTCCAAAGGAGTTGGGGCGGGATGAGAGGATTTAGGAAGGATGAGGGGAGAAGGCTCACAGGGGCGGGGAGGCTGGTCGCCGCGGCGGCCTTCTGCGTGCTTTTTCTGGGATTCGGGATGAGGGCCGAGGCGGCGGGGACGGCCACGGGCTTAAAGCAGGCGGAGGCGACTAGCTCGACCGTGCAGGTGAAGTTCAGCCTTCCCGCGGACGCTGCCGGGTTCTATCTGGAGTGGAGCCAGAAAAGCACGTTTCAAGGAACGACCGGCAAGGCCAGCAGCCAGGCCAGCGTGGAAGCGGCGCAGGGGATCATCAGCA
>CAZOLD010000001.1:32263-34669 GCA_964580595.1 uncultured Eubacterium sp. | reverse complement strand
GGACATTAGCGACGCTCACCCGTACAAGGGCGATAGCCCGGATTGCGAATACGGGTAGGATTGCGGGAGCTGCGCCGCAGCGGAGCAATCCGTGGGCTTTCATACATGGTGGCGTCCCCGCGTATTTTGGCGTTTCCCAAAGACGCCCCCGCGAGCGTTCCCGCAGGGCATGCGGGCGACACCACAAAAACTTGGCATTTACAAGCAACTTTTCTTCGGGTTATAATGGACGCATGTCGAAAAAGTAAACGCCGGAAACGGCAGATAGGAGCAGAGATGAAGCTATACAGGGCAAAGGACTACAATGACATGAGCCGCAAGGCCGCGAATATCATTTCCGCCCAGATTATCATGAAGCCGGACTGCGTGCTGGGGCTCGCGACGGGCTCCACGCCGGTTGGCGCGTACCGCCAGCTGGTGGAATGGTACGAAAAGGGCGATTTGGATTTTTCCGAAGTCACGACGGTCAATTTGGACGAATACCGCGGGATTTCCCGCGACGACCCGCAGAGCTATTACTATTTCATGGATGAGAACCTGTTTCGCAAAGTGAACATCCGCAGGGAACGGACTTTCCTCCCCGACGGGATGGAGGAGGACGCGGAGGCAGCCTGCCGCAAGTACAATGAAATCATCCATTCCATCGGCGGCGTGGACCTGCAGCTCTTAGGGCTGGGGCATAACGGGCATATCGGCTTCAACGAGCCCGGCATTGCGTTTGAGACGGAGACGCATTGCGTCACCCTGACCGAGCGCACGATCAAGGCGAACATGCGCTTTTTCCTGTCGGAGGGCGACGTCCCCAGGCAGGCATATACGATGGGCATCAAGACCATCATGTCCGCGCGCAAGATCTTAGTCGTCGTTTCCGGGGAGGACAAGGCCGAAATCGTTAGAAAGGCATTCCTAGGGCCGGTCACCCCGCAAATCCCGGCATCCATCCTCCAGTTGCACAATGACGTGACGCTGGTGGCGGATGAGGCCGCCCTGTCGCTTTTCCCAAAGGATCCCGAAAGATGAGGCGGCTCCCCATGGAAACAAAGCAAAAAATCGAGAATGGGCTGGTTTTTCAAAAAAACGGGACATTCCTGCCATCATCCCTCTATGTATGCGGCGGCAGGATCCTGTCAGAGGAAGACTATATGCGCAAGCAGGTGCCGGAAACCGTCACGGACGCCTCTGGCTGCTACGTGATCCCGGGGCTGGTGGACATCCATCTCCACGGCGGCATGGGGAGCGACTGCTGCGACGGCACGAGGCAGGCCCTCCGCACGCTCGCGCAATATGAGCTAAGATGCGGCGTCACCGCGATCACCGCCGCCACCATGACCATGCCGGAGGACGTCCTGCTGCGGGCCTGCGAGGCGGCGAACGGTTTCTTTTGCGAGAATGGCGCGGACTTCCTGGGACTGTACCTGGAAGGGCCGTTTATCAGCCCTGCCAGGAAGGGCGCCCAGGACGAGGCCTTCATCCGCGCCCCGGACATCCGCTTCCTTTCCCGGCTGCAGGTGGCCGCTGGAGGATGCATCCGCACAGTCGTCGTCGCGCCGGAAACGGATGGCGCAATCCCCTTCATCCGCGAGGCGGGCCGGGACATGGCCGTCTCCATCGGCCACACCGACGCGGATTACGGCACGGCGAAGGCAGCCATCGCGAATGGGGCCTCACGGCTTACGCATATGTTCAATGCCATGCCCCCGCTCTCCCACCGCGCGCCGGGCCCGATCGGCGCCGCCGCCGAGGAGGGGCATTGCATGGCGGAGCTGATTTGCGATGGGGTGCATGTCCATCCTTCCGCCGTGCGCGCCGCGTTTTCGCTGTTCGGCAAGGAACGGGTGATTTTTATCAGCGACAGCATGCGCGCGGCGGGGCTGGGGAACGGCGCGTATGACCTTGGCGGACAGGAAGTTCGCGTAAATGGGAATGTCGCCACCCTAAAGGACGGGACGCTGGCGGGCTCGGTCACGAATCTCATGGATTGCGTGCGGACAGCCGTCCTGGAAATGGGAATCCCCCTTGGGGACGCCGTAAGGTGCGCCTCCGTAAATCCCGCGCGGGCGCTTGGGTTATCCGCGGATTATGGCACGCTTTCCCCCGAAGCGCGCGCGAATATCGTCGCCCTTGGGGAAAACCTGGACATTAGGTTCATTTGGCACAGGGGTGAGCCAGCCAATTTTTAAATGTGAGTCAAGTTTCCCCATCCTGCCGCGCAAAGAACGCACGGCGGCTTCCAGGCGGCGTTTGGAAGGACAGATACAGGGGAAAAGCAAGATAATCAAAGTAATAAAGAAGGCCGCGCATCCGCGCGGCCTTTTATCGAGCCAAAATCCAAGGAAACAATGAGGAGAACACTGCCGCGCCCCGCATTCCCAGCGCCTGCGAAAGAGGAAGCCTGAGCTTATGCAA
>CAZOLD010000001.1:31227-32253 GCA_964580595.1 uncultured Eubacterium sp. | reverse complement strand
TCTTTTGGCACAGGGGAGAGGCGGCTTATTTTGAAATGTGAGTCGGGCTTTCCCGTTCTGTCGCGCATAGAACGCCCGGCGGCTGCCGGGCGTCGTTCGGAAAGAACAGATAAAAGGGAAAATCAAATTAAGATCAAATAAAGAAGGCCGCGCGTGCGCGCGGCCTTTTATCAAGCCAAAATCCAAGGAAACAATGAGGAGAACACTGCCGCGCCCCGCATTCCCGGCGCCTACGAAAGAGGAAGCCTGAGCTTAAGCAAACTCAACGTTCGGCGCGAAAAAGAGAATGAAAGCAGGCCGCCCGGAGCCGCAAGACGCGGCAGCGTATGCCAATCCCCTGACAGGGCAGAGAAACCTGTCAAGATAGAAACCATAGGCTTAGTTTACCCCCCCCCTCGATTTTTGTCAAGCCTTTTTCTCACTGCTCTTTTCCGCAATAGCCGCCTGCGCTGCCGCAAGCCGCGCGATCGGCACACGGAACGGCGAGCAGGACACGTAATCCAGGCCAATTTTATGGCAAAATTCCACGGAAGAGGGATCGCCGCCATGCTCCCCGCAAATCCCAACATGAAGATTCGGGTTTGCCGGCTTGCCCAGCTGAATCGCCATCTTCATCAGCTTGCCTACGCCCGCCTGATCCAGCTTCGCGAACGGGTCATTCTCAAAAATCTTCGCGTCATAATACGCATCAAGGAACTTCCCGGAATCGTCACGGGAGAACCCGAATGTCATCTGCGTCAAGTCATTCGTCCCGAAGCAGAAGAAATCAGCCTCTTTCGCAATCTCATCTGCCGTAAGCGCCGCGCGCGGGATCTCAATCATCGTGCCCACTTCATATTCCAGCTTCACGCCGGAGGCGGCAATCTCGGCATCCGCCGTCTCGGTCACGATGTCCTTGACGAACTTCAGCTCCTTCACGTCGCCGACAAGCGGGATCATGATCTCCGGCTTCATCGTCCATTCCGGATGCGATGTCTGGACCTGGATCGCCGCGCGGATCACCGCCTTCGTCTGCATCCTGGCAAT
>CAZOLD010000001.1:0-31217 GCA_964580595.1 uncultured Eubacterium sp. | reverse complement strand
TGGCAATCTCCGGATAGGTCACGGCCAAGCGGCACCCGCGATGCCCCATCATCGGGTTGAACTCATGCAGGGAATCGATCAAGGACTTGATCTCTTCCACCGACTTGCCCTGCGCGTCCGCCAGCTTGCGGATATCATCCTCCTCGGTCGGCACAAATTCATGCAACGGGGGATCCAAGAAGCGGATGGTAACCGGGAATCCCTGCAAAGCCTCATACAGCTTCTCGAAATCGCCTTGCTGATACGGCAGGATCTTCTCCAGCGCAACCTCCCGATCCTTCGCGGTATCCGCGCAAATCATTTCGCGGAACGCCTCAATCCTGTCCTCCTCAAAGAACATATGCTCCGTGCGGCACAGCCCTATGCCTTCCGCGCCAAGCTCCCTGGCCTTCCGCGCGTCCGCCGGCGTATCCGCGTTCGTGCGCACCTTCAGCGTGCGGTATTTATCCGCCCATGCCATGATGCGCCCAAACTCCCCGGCGATCTTGGCGTCCGTCGTCGGGATGATCCCATCGTAGATGTTGCCCGTCGTGCCATCAATGGAGATCGGGTCGCCCTCGTGGTATTCCTTCCCCGCCAACGTGAATTTCTTGTTTTCCTCATCCATGACGATGTCGCCGCATCCGGACACGCAGCAAGCGCCCATGCCTCGCGCGACGACCGCCGCATGGCTCGTCATCCCGCCCCGGACCGTCAGGATGCCCTGGGAAACCTTCATGCCCGTGATATCCTCGGGAGACGTCTCTAAGCGGACGAGCACGACTTTCTCGCCCCTCTCATGCCAGCTCTCCGCATCCTCCGCGGAAAAGACGATCTTGCCGCAAGCCGCCCCCGGCGACGCGCCAAGCCCCCTCCCGACAGGAGTGGCCGCTTTCAAGGCCGCGGCGTCGAACTGTGGATGCAGCAACGTGTCCAAGTTGCGGGGGTCAATCATCGCGACCGCTTCCTCTTCCGTGCGCATCCCTTCGTCCACGAGGTCGCACGCGATCTTTAGCGCGGCCTGCGCCGTGCGCTTCCCGTTCCTGGTCTGCAGCATATATAGCTTCTTGTTCTCTACCGTGAACTCCATATCCTGCATGTCGCGGTAGTGGTTCTCCAAGGTCGCGCACACTTTCTTGAATTCCGCGAACGCCTCGGGGAACTTCTCTTCCATCTGCCCAATCGGCATCGGCGTGCGCACGCCGGCAACCACGTCCTCGCCCTGCGCGTTCGTCAGGAATTCACCCATCAGCTTCTTCTCGCCAGTCGCCGGGTCGCGGGTAAAAGCAACGCCCGTGCCGCAATCATCGCCCATGTTCCCAAAAGCCATGCTCTGGACATTGACAGCCGTCCCCCAGGAATAAGGAATGTCATTGTCGCGGCGATATACGTTCGCCCGCGGGTTATCCCAGGAGCGGAACACGGCCTTGACGGCGCCCATCAGCTGCTCTTTCGGGTCATCCGGGAAATCAGCCCCGATCTTCTTCTTGTATTCCGCCTTGAACTGGCCGGCCAGCTCCTTTAAGTCCTCGGCGTTAAGCTCGACGTCCTGCTTCACGCCCTTTTTCGCCTTCATCTGGTCAATCAGCTCTTCAAAATATTTCTTGCCGACCTCCATCACGACATCCGAATACATCTGGATGAAGCGCCGGTAGCAATCCCACGCCCAGCGCGGGTTCCCGGACTTCTCCGCGAGCACTTCCACGACTTCCTCGTTCAAGCCCAAATTGAGGATCGTGTCCATCATGCCGGGCATGGAAGCCCTCGCGCCGGAGCGCACGGAAACCAAAAGCGGGTTCTGCTTGTCCCCGAACTTCTTGCCCGTGATCTCTTCCATCTTCACGATATATTCGCTAATCTGCCCCTTTATCTCATCGTTAATCTCGCGCCCGTCCTCATAATATTGCGTGCAGGCCTCTGTCGTAATCGTAAAGCCCTGCGGGACGGGAAGCCCCAGGCTCGTCATCTCCGCCAGGTTCGCGCCCTTCCCTCCGAGAAGCTCCCGCATATTCGCGTTCCCTTCGCTGAATAGATACACCCACTTTTTCGCCATCTGCGATTTCCTCCTTTTCTTTCAGAACATGCCAGCCGCCCTAAGCGGCACCCTTTGGAACACAAAACTGGTATATGGTAATTTTACCAATATTCTGCCACAATGGCAACAAATTCTTTTCCGTTCCTCATGCTAAAAAAGGAACTTTTCCGCAAAATACGCGTCCAAATCCTCAATCTTCACCCGTTCCTGCTCCATGCTGTCGCGGTCGCGCACCGTAACCGCGCCATCCTCCCCGGACTCAAAATCGTAAGTGACGCAAAACGGGGTCCCTATCTCATCCTGCCTCCGGTAACGTTTCCCGATATTCCCCCTGTCGTCATACTCGCACTGGTAAGTCGCGGACAGATGCGCGTAAATCTCCTTCGCGCCCTCGGAAAGCTTCTTAGAAAGCGGCAGGACGCCGATCTTGACCGGCGCGATCGCGGGATGGAAATGCAGCACCGTCCTCATGTCCGGCTTCTCTTCCGTCCCGATATTCTCCTCGTCATAAGCGGAGCACAAAAACGCCAGCATCACGCGATCCGCCCCCAGGGAAGGCTCAATGACATAAGGGATGTATTTTTCCTTCGTCTCATCGTCAAAATAGGACATGTCCTGCCCGGAGGTATTCTGATGCTGCGTCAAGTCATAATCCGTGCGATCCGCGATTCCCCACAGCTCCCCCCAGCCGAACGGGAAGAGGAACTCAAAATCCGTCGTCGCCTTGCTGTAAAACGCCAGCTCCGCCGGGTCATGGTCGCGCAACCGCAGCTCTTCCTCCTTCATGCCAAGGCTCAGCAGCCAATCGTGGCAGAACCCGCGCCAATAACGGAACCACTCCAGGTCCGTGCCCGGCTTGCAGAAGAACTCAAGCTCCATTTGCTCGAATTCCCTCGTGCGGAACGTGAAATTCCCCGGCGTGATCTCATTGCGGAAGGATTTGCCAATCTGGGCTATGCCAAACGGGACCTTCTTCCTGGACGTCCTCTGCACGTTCCTGAAATTCACGAAGATTCCCTGTGCCGTCTCCGGCCTTAAATATACCGTGTTCTTCGCGTCCTCCGTGACGCCCTGGAACGTCTTGAACATCAAGTTGAACTGGCGGATATCCGTAAAATCATGCTTGCCGCAGGACGGGCAGGGAACCGCATGCTTCTCAATGAACTCCTTCATCTGCGCCTGCGTCCAGCCGTCTACCGTCCCTTCCAGGGCGATCCCGTTCTCAGCGGCGAAATCCTCAATCAGCTTGTCCGCGCGGAACCGCTCATGGCACGAGCGGCAATCCATCAGCGGATCCGAAAAGCCGCCCAGATGCCCGGACGCGACCCATGTCTGGGGATTCATCAAGATCGCGCAGTCCACGCCCACGTTATAGGGGTTCTCCTGGACAAATTTCTTCCACCATGCCGCTTTCACGTTATTTTTCAGCTCCACGCCAAGGTTCCCGTAATCCCAAGTGTTCGCGAGCCCGCCGTAAATCTCGGACCCGGGATACACGAACCCCCGGGCCTTTGCCAAAGCTACGATTTTTTCCATCGTCTTTTCCATCATCGATACCCCGTGTCCTGATTCTTTTTCTTTTCTTTCTGTTCCTATCCAAACCTTCCTGAGCTTATCTTTTTTCTTTCTCTATCTTATCTTCTTATTCCTAAGTTTCTTATCGTTCTTGCTCATGCCCTCATGCGCATGGTGCACTAGTCCTCATAGATGATATAGGACAGGGCCTGGTCCTCCCCGTCGTCCGCATCCTCGGGAAGCCGGATGGACACCGTGTCCGTGTCCTTTATGGCCGTGTAATCCGAGGACATATACCGGATCGTGCCGTCCACTTTCACGTCCACTTTCTCGCTCAGGATGACGATCTTGCTGTCCATCTCGACCACTTCCTTCTTGTCAACCGTCCCCGCCGCCGCCTTATCCTGTATCTTCGTGAACTCGGCGTCGAAATCGAAACCCTCCGCTAAGGCCTGCGGAATCGTGCCGGTAAACAATGTCACCCCGTTCATATCCTGATAGCTCTCCGCGCTATCGTAGCGCATCCTTAGCTTCGCGACCCCGTCCTCTACGGAAAATTCCTCCATCTCTACCGAATCCTTGTCATGATCTTTCTGATAATCCGCGATTTTCCCCTCTACATAGCTGCGAAGCTCTTCCTCGCTGTAATAATCCTTCTTGAATTCCTCCACTGCCACACTGACGATTTCCCCATTCTTCTGCACGTAAATGGCATTGCTGTCCGATTGGAACTGGCTCCCGCACCCCGCCAGGCTGACCGCGGCGAAAAAGACCAGCGCGCAGGCGGCTTTCCGCGCCGGCGCCCTTCCCTCGAAGAATCCAGTTATCCCCTTTTCCATAAGCAATCCTCCTACACCCAAACTCTGAATATTATAACCTTTTCCCCTCTTCATTGCAACCGCGGATTTTTCGCGAAGTCACGCGCGAACCCCTCATTTTCCTTTAGAATCTCAAGCGAATGGAAATTCTTATCGACGTACGACCCCATCCACGCGTCAACGGCATTTCCCAACATTTCCAGAACCGGCGCGGAGACCTTGAACGTATAGAGCTTCTCAATGGGGGAGGAAACGACATACCGCATCGCATACAGGGCAGCCTCATCGAGCGGGACAGCGGGCGCGTCCCCGACGCAGCCGCCGCACAGCAGGCCGCCGGCGCGGGGCGAGAAGTAAAACGGCCCTTGCGTGCCCCTGCACTCCCTGCACGCGGCAAGATCCGGATATTCCCCGTCCAGGACAAACGACTTTAGCTCAAAGACACGGCGCACCAAGCGCTTATCCAGGCTATCGCAGCCTAGGGCGCGCATCGTCTGGTACAAAAGCTTGAGCATGGGGAGCCCATCCATGTTTTCCCTGGTGAAATAATCCGCCATTTCCAGGAAATAAAACCCGTAGCACGCCCCCTCCATGTCCCCCGTCGCCTCGCGGAAATAATTCGAGATTTCCGCCCTTGTCACCGTATAGGACCTGCGCCCCTCATAGGCTTCGAACCGCCCGAAGGAAAAGGGGCCGCTAGGCGCTAAGAGCTGGCTCCCCTGCCGCCTTGCCCCCCGCGCGAAGGCCGCCACCTTGCCCCTTTCCTTCGTCAGGATCGTGATTCTCCTGTCATATTCCCCAACCGGCAATGCGGACAGCACCATGCCCGTCAGCGTAATGTTCCCGCCCACCCCTCTAACTATCCTCCCTGTAGCCAAAATTCCTAATGAGGAAGTCGCTGTCGCGCCAATCTTTCTTCACCTTCACCCACAGACGCAGGTTAGCCTGGCGGCCTAACATCCTCTCAATCTCGAACCGTGCGTTGCTGCCGATTTTCTTAAGCATGCTCCCGCCCTTGCCGATGATGATGCCCTTGTGGGACTCCTTCTCGCAGATAATGGTCGCCTCAATGTCCGTAAGCTTCCCGCCCTTGCGGTCCGTCATCCGGTCGATGACGACCGCGATCCCGTGCGGGACTTCCTCGTCAAGCGCATGGAGCGCCTTCTCCCGTATGATTTCCGCCGCAAGCTGCCTCTCCGGCTGGTCGGTCACCATGTCCTTGTCGTAGAACATCGGCCCGTATGGCAGGTACCGGAAAATCAAGTCAATCATGAGATCCGTATTCTCCCCGCGCAGCGCGGACAGGGGCACAATTTCCGCAAAATCATAGACCTTTCTGTAAGCGTCGATAAACGGCAGGATTTCGTCCTTTTTCACAGTATCGGTCTTGTTGATTGCCAAAATGACCGGGACGCGGACCTTGCCCAATTCCTCTATGATATGCCGTTCCCCCGCCCCGATATAGTCAGACGGCTCCACGAGCCATAGGATCACGTCCACGTCGTGAAACGCGTGCTCCGCGACCCCCACCATGTACTCGCCCAGCTTATTCCTTGCCTTATGGATGCCCGGCGTGTCCAAAAATACGATCTGGCCCCGTTCCGGGTCCGTGTATATCGCACGGATCTGGTTCCTGGTCGTCTGCGGCTTGTTTGAGGTAATCGCGACTTTCTGGCCGACAAAATGGTTCATCAGCGTGGATTTCCCGACATTCGGCCTGCCAACTAGCGTCACGAACCCGGATTTTTTCTCTTGGCCCATATTTCCTCCTACGTATCCTAAAATTGCGCGGGCCCCAGGGTCGGTTGGGCGCCAAGAAAAGCGCCGCGCAAAATGATCACAGGTTCTTCAACTCGCGGAAGAGGCCTTTCTCCTCCCGCATCTTTTCCTCATTCCCGATGGCGCAAATCGCCCCTTCCGCAAGAACCGCCCGCACGATCCCCGCCAGGGCGCGTATGTCTTCCGGACCCGCGTTTAGGATTTCTTCCCTCTCCTGCCGCAGCATTTCCGCCGTGACACGGGAAAAGTACGCATATTGGCTGAATTTCGCCAGGGAGGAGGGCACGAGCGGCGCGTCTAGCCCGCTGAACGTGCCTATGACATATCTTGTCATTTCCTCCTCGTCCGCGTCAAACCGCTCCAGGTAATCCGGGATCCCCTCGTAAACCTCATTCGTCCGGGAAAGGTTCGGGTCACGGTAGGAAGTGAAGTAGCAATCGCCGCTCCGGTTAAACTTGCACATGCAGCCATAAGCCCCGCCCTTGACCCTGACGTTGATCCATAGGTAGTCGTAACTGAGCAAGACCTGCAAGATCCGTAAGGCGCCCGTGTAGCGGAACCCTTCTTTCTTAAAATTCCCTGCCCTAGAAACATATTGCACCTGGGACGCGTCCAAAAACCCTTCGTTCCGATTCTCCGGCACGGCGCGATTCCCCCCAGCCGCGTTCCCGTCCGGCGCGCTTTGCGTGAACGCGCCCCTGGCCTTGGCAAACGCGTCCCGCGCGTCTAAAGCCCGCGCCTCGCCCGGGAGGGTCTCGTAGAACTCCCGCATCGCCTCTTCCATCCTGTCCATGCCCTCCGCCTCGGCGCCGATGCACACGCACAGCCTCTCCTTGCGGAAAATCTGTGCCGTGATGCGTTCCAGGCTTGCGAAAAGCCCCTCTTTCCTGTCCTCAAAATTCTCCTCGAGGTCTTTGAGGAAATGGTAAAAGCCAATCCCGTTCGTCAAGTCGGCATAATAGGCCGCCTCAGAAAAATAGGACATCGCCCGGATGGCGGAAACCGTATGCCCGGACGCGCTAAGGCCGGCCTGGATCCTGGACTTCAGCTGCGAGATGATCTCGCGCATCCTCTCCTCCTTCCGGTAGTTTCCGGAAAGCAGGATTTCCCTGGCCAGGCCCAGCGCCGCGGGGAGCTCCCCGTAGAGCGCCTTCACGTCCACCTCGTATTTCAAGCAGATATCGCCGGCCCCTTCCTGCTGGTAGGAGCTAAAACAGCTGGAAATCCCGCCGGTATGGAGATTAATCTCATCCGAAAGCTCCGGATAAGAATAGGACCGCGTGTCCACGTACCCCAAAACATAGGGCAATATCCCAAGGTAGGGAAAATCCCCCTCGCCCATTCCGCCCAAATCAAAGACCAGGGAGAGATAGGCGATCCCGTTCGTATCGATGTCATGGCACAAAAACGGGACATTGCCCACCATTTTCTCCCGGTTGCGGGGCAAATGCCCCTCCTTCTTGATGTCCTCCCGACCAAGCTTGGGAAGCTTGTCCAAAGCCTCCTTCGGCGATGGCTCTTCCTGGTATTCCTTAAGGTGCCTGGTAAACTCCACGATTTCCCTTTTCTCCTCTTCGCTGAGGGAATCCCGGTAATCAGAGAGCTCCTTTTCTAACGCCTTCTCCTTTTCGGCATTCAGCCCATGGCGCGGGACGGCCGCCACGAACGCGGCATGGGTATTATCGAGGAGATAATCCCGGATCAGGCGCTCGAAATACCCGCTCCCTACCTGCCCCTTCAGGTACGCGATGGTATCCAGCCCCGACAGGTGGAGGAACGGGTTTTCCCCGTACAGCCAGCTATCCAGGCACTGGATGCCGTAGACCAGCCCCTTGGGATAATTCCCGTAATCGGCCTCGCGATACCGAAATTCCATCCGGTTTAGGCTCGCCAGGAGGGACTTTTGGCTGAGGCCGTCCCGGACAATCCGCTCCAGCTCCCGCCGGATCGTCCCTAGGAATTCCTCCTTCTTCTTCAGGCTGCTTCCCTTCGCGATGATGGAAAAGACGGGCTGCAGGCTTCCGGCGTCGTAAGAGCCCATGATGTCCTTTCCGATCTTCGCGTCCAAAAGCGCCTGCTTTAACGGCGCCCCCGGCGCGTTCATCAAGACATACTCCAGGACGTCAAACGCCACGTACAGGTTCTCGTCTAAGATGGAGCCCACGCTCACGTTGTAAGAGAGGCAGTCCTTATCCTCTAACGCCTCCCCGCTTGCCAGGTTGTATGGGATCACGGATTCCGCCATCCGGGGAAAAGGCTGCTGCCACTTCAGGGAGGAATCCAGCTCAATTTCCTCGAACTTGCCCAAATACTCCCGATCCATCCAGTCCAGCTTTTCCTCCATGTCCATATCCCCGTAAAGATAGATATAGGAGTTGCATGGATGATAGTATTTCCGGTGGAAATCCAAGAACCGCTCATAGCTAAGGCGCGGGATGCAATCCGGATCCCCGCCCGATTCAAACGCATAGGACGTGTCCGGGTACAAGGCCTTAAGGATCTCCCTGGAAAGCACTTCGTCCGCGGAGGAAAACACTCCCTTCATCTCGTTGTACACGACGCCGTTGACGTGGATGGGCGCGTCCATGCCCTCCATCTCATAGTGCCATCCCTCCTGGCAGAAAATCTCCCTATGCCTGCCTATCTCGGGGTAAAACACCGCGTCCATGTAAACTTCCATCAAGTTCTGGAAATCCTTGCCATTGCAGCTCGCGACCGGGTAAATTGTCTTATCCGGATAGGTCATCGCGTTAAGGAACGTGTTGAGGGAGCTCTTCACGAGCTCGACGAACGGATCCTTCACCGGGTATTTGAGGGAGCCGCACAGCACGGAATGCTCCATGATATGCGCCGCCCCGGTGTTATCCAAAGGGGGCGTCCGAAACCCAATGTAAAATACCTTGTTCTCATCGTCGTTCGGGATCAGCGCGACCCTCGCCCCGCTCTTCTTGTGGCGGAGCAGGTACCCCCTGGCCTTGACGTCCGTCAAGTCCTGCTGCTGCAATAATTCATATGCCTTGCATTTTTCCAAATTCATCCTCGCCATTCCTTTCTTATCCGGACATCCGGACGGGAAGGAGGCGTCCCTCCCACCCGCGCGGGCTTCCCGCGCCCCGGCCATCCCGGTATGCAAAAGAGGCTGCCCCACGGCAGCCTCCCGATCCATCCAATTCCCAATTCCCCCGTGACTGTCCGGCGGCATCCCTTCCCCGCGGAAACGTCGCCGCACGGGAACGAAAGCCCGCCACATGAAGGCATGCGCCTCGCCATGACGCGCGGCCCTAAGGCTCCGGATTCAGTCCTCCGGCTGCAGGCGCACGACGTTTGCCGCCTGCGGGCCTTTCTCGCCTTCCACTACTTCATATTCCACGCTCTCCCCATCCTTCAGCTCCTTGAACCCGTCCATCTTCAAGGCCGAGAAATGGACGAACACGTCCTTGCCGTCCTCGTCAGAAATAAAACCATAACCCTTCTTCGCATTAAACCACTTCACTGTTCCGCGCTGCATAATAAAGCTTCCTCCTAAACTCATTCATTCTCTTGTGGAAACGCCACGGGTAAAACATTAGCATACTTTTCGGGGGATGTCAACAAATTCATGCCCCTATTCCAGGCGGGCGGGAACCGGCACGGAAAGGTGGGGGATCTCAATCCCGTTCTCATCGAACATCTCCTTGATTTCCTCGGTCAGCCGCCACTTTACGTCCCAGTATTCCTCTTTCGCCACCCAGATGCGGCAGCCAAGCCTCACGCAGCTGTCCTCTAAGGCCTCCACGAAAACGACCATCTCCTCGTCCGGAAGCCTGGATTCTTCCTTGCGCAGCATCTCCATGAGAAGCTCTTTCGCCCTACGGATATCGGCCTCGTAAGAAATCCCGACGCTTAAGTCCACGCGACGCTTGTCCTGCCCGGTCACGTTCACCAGGCTGGTGTTGGCAAGCGTCCCATTCGGGACGACCACGACGCGGTTGTCCACCGTGGTCAGCCTCGTGTAGAAAATCTTGATTTCCGTCACTGTCCCCTCGTTCCCATGGGTATCCTCGATGATGTAATCCCCCACCTTGAAAGGCTTGAACCACAAGATCAGCATGCCCCCGGCGATGTTCGCGAGGCTTCCCTGGAGCGCGAGGCCGAACGCTAGGCCCGCGGACCCGATGACCGCCACCACCGAGCTGGTCTCGATGCCAAGCTGGTGGATGACCGCCACCACAAGGACGAAATACAGCACGACTTTCGCGAAGGAGTCCATGAACTGCCGGACGCCCTCATCCGCGCCCGACCGCTCCAGCGCCCTGCGCAGCACCTTCCGCAAGAACTTGATGATCTTCATGCCCACGGCATAAATGATGAGCGCAATCGCGGCCCGCACCGCGAAGTCCACCACCATGGGGAGAAGATCCTCCAAATACCCCTTCAGGACGCCCGGCTGGGCAATCTCCTCGATTTCCTCCTCCAACTGCCCAATCTCCTCGGCCTGCCCATTGCCTCCTGCGATGGCCATTTACTTTATCACCCTTACCTTCAGCACGCCCTCAATCTCTAAGAACTGCCCGACCACGGCGTCCGTGATGGCGGAATCCACGTCCAGCAACGAGTAGGCATAATCGCCGCGGCTCTTGTTCGTCATGTCGGCAATATTGATATTGCTGTTGCCCGTGACCGCCGCAAGCTTGCCAATCATGCCCTTCACGTTCCGATGAAGCACCGCCACCCTGCCCGTGCTCGTGCATACGCCCATGTCGCAATTGGGGAAATTCACGGAATTCGCGATATTCCCATTTTCCAGATAATCCATGACCTCCCTGACCGCCATGGCGGCGCAATTATCCTCGGACTCAGCCGTGGAGGCGCCAAGATGGGGGATCACGATGCACCCTTCCTGCCCGGCAACCGTGCTGTTCGGGAAATCCGTCACGTATTTCTTGATTTTCCCCGCACGGATCGCGTCTAGGACCGCTTTTTCATCCGCCAGCAAATCCCTCGCGAAATTCAGAATGACCACGCCATCTTTCATGAGGGCAAACGCGTCCGCGTTCAGCATCCCTTTCGTGTCGTCCAAAAGCGGCACATGGATCGTGATGTAATCGCATTCCCGGTAAATATCCTCCACATTGCTGATATGCCTCACGTACCTGGAAAGGTTCCACGCCGCCTTCACGGAAATATAAGGGTCGTAACCGTAGACCTCCATCCCCAACTTCGTCGCCGCGTTCGCCACCTTCACGCCAATCGCGCCAAGCCCGATCACGCCAAGCTTCTTCCCCGCTATCTCGCAGCCCGCGAAAGCCTTCTTCGCCTTTTCCGCATCCTTCGCCACGTTCTCGTTATCCTTATTGTCCAGCACCCAGCGGATGCCGCCGGCGATATCGCGCGAGGCAAGCAGCATGCCGGCGAACACCAGCTCCTTGACGCCGTTCGCGTTTGCGCCAGGGGTATTGAAGACGACGACGCCCTTCTCCGCGCACTTGTCCAAAGGAATGTTATTGACGCCCGCGCCTGCCCTGGCCACGGCAAGGAGGCCTTCCGGCAGCTCCATCTCGTGCATGGAGGCGCTCCTGACCAAAATCGCCTGCGCGTCCTTCACGTCCTCCGCTTCCCCATACCCTTCCCCGAACAGCCCGAGGCCTACGCCGGAAATGGGATTTAAGCAATGATACTGATACATCTCAATTCACCTCTTCAAATTTTCTCATAAACTCGACCAGCTTGCCCACGCCTTCCGTAGGCATCGCGTTGTAAATGCTCGCGCGCATCCCGCCCACGGTACGGTGGCCCTTTAAGTTCACGAATCCCGCCTCTTCCGCTTCCTTCACGAATTTCGCGTCCAAATCCTTATCCCCCGTGACGAACGGCACGTTCATCAGGGAACGGTCCTCCTTGCGCACCGTGCCCTTGAACATCTCGCTCCGGTCCAGGAAATCGTACAGGATGGCGGCCTTTTCCTCGTTGCGCTTCTTCATGGCCTCCAGCCCGCCCATCTTCTTGAGCCATTTGAATACCTTCCCGCAAATATAGATGCCGTAAGCGGGCGGCGTGTTGTACAGCGAGCCCGCGTCCGCGTGCGTCTTGTACTTGAGCATGGTGGGCGTCCCGGGCAAGACGTCCTCCGTGATGAGATCCTCGCGGATGATCACGATAACCACGCCCGCGGGCCCGATGTTCTTCTGGACTCCCCCGTAAATCAGGCCGTACTTCGTGACGTCCACCGGCTCCGATAAGAAGCAGGAGGAGACGTCCGCGACCAGCTCATGGCCCTTCGTATTCGGCAATTTCTTATATTTCGTGCCGTAAATCGTATTGTTCTCGCAAATATACACATAATCCGCGTCTTCCGGGATGTCCAAATCGGAGCAATCCGGGATATAGGAGAATGTCTCATCCTCAGAAGACGCCACCTTGACGGCCTCCCCGAATATCTGCGCTTCCTGGTAGGCCTTCTTCGCCCATTGCCCGGTCACGATATAAGCCGCTTTCCTATGTTTCATCAAGTTCATCGGGATCATGGCGAACTGCTGCGAGGCGCCGCCCTGCAAGAACAGCACCTTATAGTTATCCGGTATGCCCATCAGCTCCCGCAAATCCTCCTCGGCCTCCGCGACAATGTTCCCGAACACTTTGGAACGGTGGCTCATTTCCATGACGGACATGCCGCATCCCCGGTAATCCAGCATCTCCTCCGCCGCCTCGCGCAAGACCTCCTCCGGCAGGACGGCCGGACCCGCTGAAAAATTATATACTCTGCCCATGTTCTTCCCTCCTATGCTTTATCCCCGGAAAAGCGCGGCGCGCGCCGCGCCTTCACCGGCAGTATCCCTGCTCTTTCATCCGTGGTGACGCCCCGCTTTGCGGGGCATGGGGGTTTATTCTGTCCATATTCCTGTTTTATCTATACTATATTCTCTTTCCTATGTCCTCTTCGCTGAACGCCTCGCTGATGGAAGCCCCCGGCGCGACCATCGGCCATACCTTGTCATCGCAGTCGATGACGCAGTCAATCAGCGTCGGCCCCTTGCCGCGCAGCGCCTCTGAGAGTGCCTCGCGGTACTCCTCCCGCGTCGTGGCGCGACGCCCCGCCGCGCCCATCGCCTCGGCGATTTTCACGAAATCCACGCCGTCATTCAACACCGTCGCGGAGTAATTCCCGTCATAGAACAAGGCCTGCCATTGGCGCACCATGCCAAGCACATGGTTGTTCACGACAATCTCCACCAAAGGGAGCCTCTCCCGCACCGCCGTGGCCATCTCGTTCATGTTCATGCGGAAACACCCATCCCCCGCGATATTGACAACCTGCTTCCCGGGGTTGGCGATCTGCGCCCCGATTGCCGCGCCTAAGCCGTATCCCATCGTGCCCAGGCCCCCGGAAGTGATCAGCATGCGCGGCTTGCTGTACCGGTAAAACTGCGCCGCCCACATCTGGTGCTGGCCCACCTCCGTGACGATGATGGCGTCCCCCGCCGTCTGCCGGTAGAGCTCTTCCACCAAATAAGGCCCGCTCAGGCCCTCCTTCGGGTAAGAAAGCGGGTACTTTTCCTTATAATCTAAGATCCGCCTAATCCATTCCGAATGATCCTGCTGCCCGACCTGCCGGTTCAGCCGCCGCAGGATCTCCCGGACGTCGCCGATGATATGGGCGTCCGTCACGATATTCTTGTTGATCTCAGCCGGATCGATGTCAAATTGGAGAATCTTCGCGTGCTCCGCGAATTTCTGGGCATTCCCCGTCACGCGGTCGCTGAAGCGCACGCCGATGGCGATAAGCAAGTCGCACTCGCTGACCCCGTAATTGGAGGCCTTCGTGCCATGCATCCCCAGCATCCCCGTATAAAGCCTGTGGTTGCCGTCGAACGCGCCCTTCCCCATCAAGGAATCGGCAACCGGCGCCTGGACCTTCTCGGCAAATTCCAAAAGCTCCTTGCTGGCCCCGGAAATGACCGCGCCGCCGCCCACGAACAAATATGGGCGCTTCGATTCCTCAATCATGGAAACCGCGCGGCTGACGGCCTCGGGCGTGATCCCCCTTACCTCCCTTTCGTCCTCCCCAATCACTGCCGGGACAAACTCCGCCTTGCTCGCCGTCACGTCCTTCGGGATGTCCACCAGGACGGGGCCCGGCCTGCCCGTCCTGGCAATCCGGAAGGCGCGCCTTATCGTTTCCGCAAGCTTCCCAACCTCCTTCACGATGAAATTGTGCTTCGTGATCGGCGTCGTGATTCCCGCGATATCAATTTCCTGGAAGCTGTCCTTGCCCAAAAGAGGCACGCCCACGTTGCAGGTAATCGCCACGATCGGGACAGAATCCATGTATGCCGTGGCAATTCCCGTCACAAGGTTGGATGCCCCGGGTCCCGAAGTGGCCATGCACACGCCCACTTTCCCGGTGGAGCGGGCATAGCCGTCCGCCGCGTGGCTCGCGCCCTGCTCATGGGAAGTCAGGACATGCCGTATCTCGTCCCTGTGCTTGTATAATTCGTCATAAACATTCAAAATGGCCCCGCCAGGATAGCCAAAGACCGTATCAACGCCCTGCTCCTTCAGGCATTCAATCACAATCTGCGCCCCTGTCAACTGCATGTCCGCCGTTCCTCGCTTTCTGCTTATCGTGAAATCCTTTCCGCTACCAAGTCTCCCATCCTTGCCGTCCCGACCTGCGTCACGGCAGCCATCCCCGCCTCATCCCGGGGCATGATGTCGATGGTGCGGTACCCTTCCTTCAGGACCTGCTTCACCGCCGCCTCCACCGCGTCCGCCTCCGCGTCCAAATCAAAGGAATACCGAAGCATCATGGCCGCGCTCAAAATCGTGGCAATCGGGTTCGCGATTCCCTTCCCGGCAATATCCGGAGCGGACCCGCCGCTCGGCTCATACAGGCCGAACTTCGTGTCATTCAAGCTCGCGGAGGAGAGCATCCCGATCGACCCCGTCACCATGCTCGCCTCGTCGGATAGGATGTCCCCGAACATGTTCTCCGTCAATATGACGTCAAATTGGCGCGGATCCCTTACCAGCTGCATCGCGCAATTATCCACCAGCATGTGTTCCAGCTCAACGTCAGGATAGCCCGCCGCCACTTCCTCCGTCACTTTCCTCCAGAGCCTGGAAGAATCCAACACGTTCGCCTTGTCGACGCTCGTGACCTTTTTCCTTCGCTTCCGCGCGACGTCAAACGCGCGCTTCGCGATCCTGCGGATCTCATCCTCGTTATACACGAGGGTATCCTCCGCCGTCATGACCCCGCCGCGCTCTTCCGTCACGCGGCGGCCGAAATACAGCCCGCCGGTCAGCTCGCGCATGATCATCATGTCAAACCCGTCGCCAATGATGTCCGGCCTCAACGGGCACGCTTCCTTCAGCTCCTCAAACAGGTAAGCCGGCCTTAGATTGGCAAACAGCCGCAAGGACTTGCGCAGCTTTAACAGCCCCGCCTCCGGCCGGCGGTCCGGCGGCAGCTTGTACCACGGGGACGTGCTCGTGTTCCCGCCAATCGAGCCCATGAGGACGGCGTCCTTCGACTGGGCGCACGCTATCGCCTCATCCGTCAGCGGAACCCCCGTGGCGTCGATGGACACGCCGCCCATCAAGATTTCCTCATAAGAGAAATGATGCCCGAACGCTTCCCCGACCTTGTCCAATGCCTTCTTTGCCTCGCATACGATTTCCGGCCCGATCCCGTCGCCGGAAATCACTCCAACCTGGTAATCCATCTCCCGCTCCTTTTCCTACTCGCAAGCAAAAGCACTCCCCGACCATGTCAAAGAATGCCTTTCCCTTCTCACTTCTTCTCTTCTTTTTCCACCGCGTCCTCAGGCTTCTCTACCGCCGCGATCGCGGCCTTCTGCATGGGGATGCGACAATTCTTGTTGCTTCCGAATTCCATGACCACCGTGTCGTCCTTGATGTCGATCACCATCCCGTAAAACCCGCTGGTCGTAAGGACGGTATCCCCCACGGCCAAGTCCGCCAGCATCGCGTTTTTCCGCTTCACCTCTTTCTGCTGCGGACGTATCATCAAGAAATACAGCACCGCCACCATGATAACGATCCAGATTAGGGAAAATCCTGCCGACCCTGCCGCAGATCCATTTGCTAAAACCATCATTTCTTTCCTCCTGCCTTCTTTCTCAACTTACTTATGTTCCATGGCGCCTTCCCCGGAGAAACCCGCCCTAACATCCGCGGGGCAAAGCGCACCCGCGGCCATCCGCGGGCATTCCTTCCTGACTTCAAAAGCAGCCGTGCGGGACGGTCGCCTCCCATGTTCTTCCCAAGCCGGGGCATGGGCGCCGCAGGCCTGTCTCAAAACATTAACACCTATTCTATATGAAATGCGCTCCAAAGGCAAGCATTTTCTATCTGAGGCTCTGCCGCCGCGAATCCCCCGCCGCCGCGTCGCCTGCCGCGCCGGCAGCAAGATCCTAGCGCGCTTCCATGCGGCGAAGCTTCTCCTCCTTATAAGAAGCGAAACGCCCCTCGTCTAGGGCTTCCCTTATCTCTTCCATCATCGTGTTGTAGAAATACAGGTTATGCAAGACGCAAAGCCGCATCCCAAGCATCTCTTTCGCCTTCAGCAAATGTCTGACATACGCCCTGCTGTAATGCCGGCAGGCCGGGCAGCCGCAGCCGGGCTCGATGGGGTTAGGGTCACGCTCAAACCTGCGGTTGAACAGGTTGAGCTTCCCCTCATTCGTGTAAACATGGCCGTGGCGCCCGTTCCTGCTCGGGTAGACGCAGTCAAAAAAATCCACGCCGCGCGCCACTCCCTACAAAATCTTCGCCGGAGTCCACACCCCCATCAGGTTTGTCGGCTTCTCCAATGGCAGGAACGGAAATGTCACGTCCAGGATATGTTACATATCCTCATGCGTCTCCCCGACCGCCAAACCGCCGATGGCATACCCGTCCAAGCCCATTTCCGCGATCTGGCGGGCATGGCGGATGCGGATATCCTCATACACGGCTCCCTGGTTAATCCCAAAGAGGAGCTGACGGGGGTTGATCGTGCCCTCCTTAGCGTTCAGGCGTTCCATTTGCGCCTTGCAGCGTTCCAGCCAGCGCGTCGTCCGGCTAACCGACGCCTCCACATAGTCCCTGTCCGCCTTGCTTGACGGGCACTCGTCGAACGCCATCGCGATGGTGGAGCCTAGGTTCGACTGGATCTGCATGCTCTCCTCTGGCCCCATGAAGATTTTCCTCCCGTCCACATGGGAATGAAAATAGACGCCCTCTTCCTTAATCTCGCGCAGGCTGGCCAGGGAGAAAACCTGGAATCCCCCGGAATCGGTCAAGATGGGGCGATCCCAAGCCATGAACTTGTGCAAGCCCCCCAAATCCCTCACGACGTCGTCCCCCGGGCGCACGTGCAGGTGATAGGTATTGGAAAGCTGCACCTGCGCCTTGACCTCTAGCAAGTCCTGGGAGGAAACCGCGCCCTTGATGGCGCCCGCCGTGCCTACGTTCATGAAGACAGGAGTCTGCACCACGCCATGTACCGTATGGAATTCCCCGCGTTTCGCGCGGCCTTCAAGTCTTAACAGCTTATACATCATTCATCCCTTCCCGGAAACAAATGCTTTTCATTTGAGAAAAAATTAAGTATACTAGGGGTTGCCGGGGCATAAGCCCGCGGCATCACCGGCCGCAAGGCCGCTCAAAGGAGGATATCATGGCTGGCTCATCATTTGGGACACATTTTAAGGTCACGACCTGGGGCGAATCCCACGGGAAAGGCATCGGCGCCGTCGTCGATGGCTGCCCGTCGGGGCTTTCGCTTTGCGAAGCGGATATCCAGGCATTCTTAGACAGGAGGAAACCGGGGCAGTCTAAGTTCTCCACGGCCAGGAAAGAGGGGGACGCCGTCGAGATCTTTTCCGGCGTTTTCGAAGGAAAGACGACGGGCACCCCCATCAGCCTGGCCGTGCGCAACGAGGACCAGCGCTCTAGGGATTATAGCGAGATCGCCTCTTGCTATCGCCCAGGGCACGCGGACTATGGCTTTGACCAAAAATACGGGTTCCGAGACTACCGGGGCGGCGGGCGCTCCTCCGGGCGCGAGACCATAGGGAGGGTCTGCGGAGGGGCAATCGCCTCGAAAATCCTCTCTTCCCTGGGGATTTCCATCTTTGCCTACGCGAGGGCCATAGGCCCCGCCACGATCTCGGAATCCCCCGCCGCCCTGCTCATGGGAGGCCAGGCCGCCCTTCGGGAGCGGATCGCCAAAGACCCGCTCTATATGCCGGATGAGGTGGCATCCGGGCGGGCGCGGCAATTTCTGGAGGAATGCATGGAGCAGAAAAATTCCGCAGGCGGCATCATTGAGTGCATCATTACCGGCGTGCCTGCGGGCATCGGGGAACCTGTATTCGAGAAGCTGGACGCGAATCTGGCAAAGGCGGTTTTCTCCATCGGGTCCGTCAAGGGATTCGAGCTCGGCGACGGGTTCGCGGCAGCCTCGTCCACGGGCCTATGCAATAATGACGGTTTTGAGATGAGCGGGGGAAAGGTGACTACAGCCACGAACCACGCGGGCGGGATATTGGGGGGCATCAGCAACGGGGCGCCCATCATCTTCCGGGCGGCGATTAAGCCTACGCCCTCCATTTCCGCCATCCAAAAGACAGTGGACAAATCCGGAAATGACATCGAGATATCCATCCGCGGCCGCCATGACCCCGTCATCGTCCCGCGCGCGGTCGTAGTCGTGGAATCCATGGCCGCGCTCACCCTCCTGGACTTGATGCTGGAAAATACCGGGGCGCGCATGGAGTCCCTGCAAGATTTCTACGGACAGCAAGGCGGCGAGGCGAGGCCGGCCCCTTAGGCCGCCCGCCCGCGCCCCGCGCTCACTGCCTGCCATCCAAGCAATGGATGGAGATGCAATTTGGCTGGTCAATGGCAATCGGCCTCTGATCCATGAGGAAATACTTATTCTCATAATCCACGTGGAACGTCATGATCTCGTTCGTGTCATGGTTCAAGCTCACGAAATGCCTCCCATCCGGGAAAATGGCAATCGTCTTCGGATAATCCCCGCTAATCTTGGAATTGCAGATCTCCTCGAGCTTCCCGCTCTGCCCGTCAATGGAGTAAATGGTCACGGAATTCGAGCCCGCGTTGGAGCAGAACAGGTGCTTCCCGTCCTCGCTGATCTCGATATCGGAAGCGGCGCAAGCGCGCTTCTCCTCCTCCTCCACCGTATCGATGCTCTGGATAAGGGTAAATTGCGGGCCCTGGGAAGAACATTCAAAATCATAGACATCGATCATGTTGCTTTCCTCGCACAGCACGTATGCATATTTCCCATCTTTCGTGAACCGGATCATCCTAGGTGCGGCATCCATGTTCCCGCGCAGGATGTCCGCGATCCTCATCTTCCCATTCAAGTAATCCACCTGGTAGATCTTCACCTGATCCAAGCCCCCGTCAACCGCGCAAAGGTAATTCTGCCCAAACGGCGTGAGCTTCACGCAATTCACATGCGGGCGGTAATTGCGTTCCGCCATGCTTCTGGCCATCCCCATATGGAAAATCCCGTCCGCGATCCCGCCGATGCTCCCGTCCTCATTGAGGCGCATCATGGATACGCGCCCGTCATGGTACCCGCCCACGAACAAATAGCGGTTCTTGCTGTCCACGTCCACGTAGCAACCCCTCATGCCGCCGATCCATTCCTCGTTCATCAATTCCAAATCGCCGTCCGCCAAAATCTTGAACGCGGCCACCCCCTCGTCCGCGATGGAATACAAGAAATTCCCGTCGGCGGAAACCGTCAAGTGGGAAGGGTTGTTAATCGGGACGACCTTCCGCTCCTCCATTTTCCCGCTGTCCACGTCCACGTCATAAATATGGATCCCCACGCTCGTCCCGTGGGTATATGTCCCGACATATGCCACATACCTGCCTTTATTCATTTCCCTGCTCCTCCTTCTCCTGCCTGCGCAGGATATCATATTGCTCCAGCGGCTGCCCGAAATCAACATACAAGGCCTGCTTCGCGTGGGGCGCGGACTCCATGGCGTTGCCTTCCTCGTCGCGGATTTCCCTGACGGTCACGGGCAAATCCTCCCCGTCCGGCCTCATCACCTCAATCCTGTCCCCCACGGAAAACTTGTTCTTCTGCTCAATCCGGTACAGGCCTCCCGGCCCCCGCTCCCCGACAATCCCCAAATACGCATATCCCCTGCGATACGTGCTCTCCCCGTAAATCTGCCCTGCCCCGTCCGGCCTCCCGAAGAAAAAACCCTCTGAATATTCGCGGTAGGTGCAGCCGGAAACTTGGGAAAGGTACCAAGGCAGGCGCTCCTCGTAAAGCTCCGGCGAATCCAGGTAATCCTCGATCGCCCTCCGGTAGGCGCGCGTGACGGCCGCCACGTACAAAGCCGCCTTCATCCTGCCCTCTACCTTAAAGCTGTCAATCCCCGCGTTCACAAGCTCCGGGATATGCCGCACCATGCACAGGTCCTTGGAATTGAAAATATAAGTCCCGCGCCCATTCTCGCATACCGGAAAATACTCTCCGGACCTCGTCTCTTCCATCAAGGCGTATCTCCAGCGGCAGGGATGCGCGCACGCCCCCCGGTTCGCGTCACGCCCCGCCAGGAAATTGCTAAGCAGGCATCTCCCGGAATAGGAAATGCACATCGAGCCATGGACAAAAGCCTCGATTTCCATCTCCTTCGGGATATTCGCGCGAATCTGCGCTATCTCGTCAAGAGAAAGCTCCCTCGCGCAAACGACGCGCTTCGCGCCCAGCCCGTGCCAGAAAAGGAACGTCCCGTAATTCGTGTTGTTTGCCTGTGTGGAGATATGGATGTCAATCTCCGGGCAAACCTCCCGCGCGATCATGAAAATCCCCGGATCCGATATGATGAGGGCATCCGGCCGCATCCCGCGAAGCTCTTTGAAATACTGCCTCGCCCCCCGCAAATCCTCGTTATGCGCGATAATATTCGCCGTCACGTACACCTTGGCCCCGTGCGCGTGCGCGAACGCGATGCCCTCATCCATGTCCTCCATGGAAAAATTCTTCGCCTTCGCCCGCAGCCCGTATTCCTCCCCGCCGATGTACACGGCGTCCGCCCCAAAAATGACGGCCACCTTCAAGACTTCTAAGCTGGCCGCAGGAACGAGCAGCTCCGGCTTCCTCATAAGGCGTCCCATCCTCCCGCCCCGTAGGGCAATCCGGCGTCCTTATCCTGACCCGCGGCGGAACGGGACTTATGGCTGACAGCCACCCCGTCCCCAATGGGAAGGACGCAAGTCGTCCACTGATCCGAATGCGTCAGGAGGTAAAGATATTCCCGCATCCGCTTATGGATTGTCCGGTTCCTCCTGGCGATGGCGAACCTTGACTCTAAGATGTCCCCGCCTTGCAGCACGTTATCGGAGACCAATATGCCCCCAGGCCTTAACAAGCGGTCCATCTCCGGCAAAAGCCCAAGGTACTGGCCCTTGGCGGCATCCATGAACGCAAAATCATACGGGCCGCCCAGGCTCCCTAAGACCTGCGCCGCGTCCCCCTCCAGCAATTCTATCACGTCCTGCTTCCCCGCGCGCCTGAAATTCTCCCGCGCCGCGGGAATTCTCCCGGGAAAGCTCTCAATCGTGGTGACTTTGCAGCCCACGGGATTGCACTCCTCCATCAGCAAGGCCGAGAACCCAACCGCGGTCCCAACCTCTAAGATTTCCCGCGGGCAGGTTATGGCAAGCAAAAGCTTCAGCAAGCCCTGCGTCTCCTTTCGGACCACCGGCACGAAATCGGACCGCGCTTCCTCTTCTAGCTTTTCCAAAAACGGGCTGTTTTCCGAGGCCAGCGAATTCAAGTAGGTAACGACGCGCTCATCCGCTACCATCCCGCCTCCTCGCTGCCATCCACGCTCTCGGAATCCTGCGTATCCCCGCCGTCTTCCGTTCCTGCCGCGTCCGCATCCTCACCGCTTTCCGAATCCGCCGCGCCCGCGTCCTCGCCGCCTTCCGAATCCGCCGCGCCCGCGTCTTCGGCACCTTCGGCATCCTCTTGGTCATCCCCCGCCATCACCTGCATCATTTCCCCGGCGTCCTGGGAGGTGTTCAACGTATAATCCCCCGCCTGGATCTTGCCACGGTAGGAAGAGAGCCCCAGCTGTAACGCGAACAGCATGCCGCTGTCCACAAGCCCCTTTTCCTCCAGCTGCCTGCCCAGCTCCATGCCGGATGTGCCCTCGTCCACATATACCTTCTTGTCATGCCCGGGGGGCTCCTCCATCGGGGGCTCCGTGAAAATCCGGTATCCGATATCATAGGCGGCCTCGCCGGCCCGTATCCCGCCCAGCACTAAAAGCACCACGAACAACGCGCTGATCGTCCCGCCCAATATGCCAAATACCACTTTCCTGCTTCTCATCACGTTCCCCCTCGCGCGTTCCCCTCTAGCTGAAGTCGATCTCTTCCATCAAGCGGAAATTGATGTTCTGCACCATCCGGCAAACGGCAAGCTCCGCCGCTAAGAATTCGTTCACGTTTGGCTGCGAGCGCAGGGGCGCGTACTCCTTCTCCATCACGTCGGCCTCCGCGAACAGGTCCGCGCCGCTGTAGGCATGGAGCTTGTAATTCCTCGCGCGGAACTCATTGACTGCCTTCTCCTTCTCCGGCTCCATATGGATCTTCGCGCGCATCCGCAAATATTCCTTGTACTCCGGGCTATCCTTGACCGCCCGTACCAGCCGGTCCAAACTCTCCTGCAGCTCATCCATAACGTCTCATACCTCCATGATAATCGGCATGATCATCGGGCGGCGCTTGGTCTTCTTCCACACGAATTCCCCCAGCTCGTCCTTAATCTCCGTCTTGATCCTGCCCCAGTCCGTGATCCCGCGCGCCGAGCAATACTCCATCGTCCCATCCAAGAGCTGCTTCGCCTCGTCCATCAGGCTCTCGGAACCCCGCACGTACACGAACCCGCGGCTCACGATGTCGGGCCCGGCAAGCACCTGCCCGCTCCCGGCCTCCAGCGTCATCACGACGATGATAATCCCGTCCTGCCCAAGGTGCTGCCTGTCACGCAAGACGATATTCCCGACATCGCCGACGCCCAGCCCGTCGACCAGGATATCGCCGACCGGCACCTGCCCCGTCACCTGCGCCCCTTCCCCGTCCAGCTCCAGCACGTCGCCGGAAGAGAGGATGAAGATATTCTCTTCCGGGAAGCCAAGCTCCTTCGCGATAGAGGCGTGGGCCTTCAAGTGCTTATACTCCCCATGCACCGGGATGGCGTACTTCGGCTTCACTAAGGAATAAATCAGCTTAATCTCCTCCCTGCAGGCATGGCCGGACACATGGGCGTCCTGGAAAATCACTTCCGCTCCTTTCATGAACAGCTCATTAATGACGTTGGAGACGGCCTTCTCATTGCCCGGGATCGGGTTCGAGCTGAAGATGATCGTGTCCCCGGGCTTGATCGTCACCTTCTTATGCAAATTTGCCGCCATCCTGGAGAGGGCCGCCATCGACTCGCCCTGGCTCCCCGTCGTGATTAACACCGTCCTCTCATCCGGGTAATCCTTCAGCTGCTCGATGTCTATCAGGGTGTTCTCCGGGATCTGCAAATACCCGAGCTCCGTGGCGGTCGAGATGATATTTACCATGCTGCGCCCTTCCACCACGACCTTCCTGCCGAACTTATACGCGGAATTGATGATCTGCTGCACCCTGTCGACATTAGAGGCGAAAGTCGCGATGATGATCCTGGTATCGGAATGATCCGCGAAAATGTTGTCAAACGTCTTGCCGACCGTGCGCTCCGAATTGGTAAACCCGGGCCGCTCCGCGTTCGTGCTGTCGCACATCAGCGCGAGCACGCCCTTGCGCCCGATCTCCGCGAAACGCTGCAGGTCAATCGCGTCCCCGAACACCGGCGTGTAATCCACCTTGAAGTCCCCCGTATGGACGACGATCCCCGCGGGGGAATAAATCGCGAACGCCGCCGCGTCCTGGATGCTGTGGTTCGTCTTGATGAATTCCACGCGAAAGCACCCCAAATTGATCTGCTGCCCGTATTTCACTACCTTGCGCTTCACGCGGGAGAGCATGTCGTGTTCCTCTAATTTATTTTCAATAATCCCGATTGTCAGCTTCGTGGCGTAAATCGGGACATTAATGTCGCGCAGCACATAAGGGATCGCCCCGATATGGTCCTCATGCCCGTGGGTAATGAAAAACCCCTTCACCTTCTCGATATTGTTCTTCAAATAGGTCACGTCCGGAATCACGAGGTCGATCCCTAACATATCGTCTTCCGGGAAGGACAGCCCGCAATCCACCACGATAATGCTGTCCTCATATTCAAACGCGGTAATGTTCATGCCTATCTGCTCTAAGCCCCCAAGCGGGATAATCTTCAGTTTTGACTTATTCTTGCTTTTCAAGCTGCACCTCCAATTGCATCAAAAATTCGAAGCGCGGCTGCCCCCGTGCCGGGCGCGCGCAGCCGCACCATCAAGCCGTGCCCGCCCCATGGGCGCGGTCACATCGATAATTCCACATCCTCTAACATCTCCTCGAAAACCTTAGATATCGCCCTAAGCTCTTCTTCCGACTCAACCATCTCATAGATGGCCTCCGCATCGTCCTTAGAGGAGATGTCCCTCAAGATAAAAGCGTCGCAGTCCTCTTCCTCCTCTTCCGTGACCAAAAGGTAGTCCACCCCGTTGACCCTCGTCTGCTCTAGCACATAAAACTCCGCCGCCCGTCCATCCTCCGGCGACAGAAACGACACCTTTTCCATCATAAATCCCCCATGTCCGCCAAGCTGCCTGTCCCCGGACGTGCCGGAAAAGCCTGACGCTTTAGGCCGCGGGCACCCCCTGCCCTAGCGCGCGTCTAAGTACCCCTGCAGGATCATCGCCGCCGCGATCCTGTCCACGTATCTCT
Source organism: uncultured Eubacterium sp. (assembly GCA_964580595.1). Lineage (GTDB taxonomy): Bacteria > Bacillota > Clostridia > Lachnospirales > Lachnospiraceae > Petralouisia. Next base: position 6,188 of record CAZOLD010000001.1, on the reverse strand, counting down.
TCTGCTCACCCTTGCGTATCCCGCTCTCCGTAAGGATCCTCCGCGCGGCAACGGTCGTCAGCCTCTCATCCCAAAGCAAGACGGGGAGCTTGCACCTTTTCTCCAGCATCTCCTTGAACTCCAGCGTCCGGGCGCAACGCTCCCCCTCCGTATTATTCATGTTCTTCGGGAACCCCAGGACAATCTCCCCTACCTGGTATTGCGCGGCCAGCTCCTCAATCCTCGCCAAGGTGCGCCTCAGCTTCCCCGGCGACTTCCGCCAGATCGTCTCAATCCCCTGGGCAGTCACTAACAAGGCATCGCTAATCGCGACACCTACCGTCCTCTGGCCGTAATCAAGGCCCATGATCCGCATGCAAGCCTCCTGTCGTCCCAAGCCTTCAAGATCCACAGCAGGCCTGTCCCTCGCATATCCGCGGGCAAATGCCTACTCCCACAAATTGCTCTCAATATACCTGCGCAGAATCTCCTCTACCAGCTCATCCCGTTCCACTTTCATGATCAGGCTCCTGGCGTTCCTATGGCTGGTGATATATGTAGGGTCTCCGGACATGATTTAACCCACGATCTGGTTCACCGGGTTATTCCCGTTCTCCTTCAACGCGCTATACACGATCTCCAGCACATCGTCTACCAAAATCCTCTGCTCTTTCTCAACCTTGAAATATTGAGTGTTGTTCTTGTCCTGCATTTTTCACGCCCTTTATTTCTTGACCTTTCGCTCTCTAAACATCCTTCCCCTATTCTAATACAAATGTCCAGAAAATTCAATCTATAATTTTTCCCGGGCCCTCTAGCACGATCTCCCCGTCCCGCAAGGACCGCGCCCTGGCCTTCACCAAATGGTTTTCCAGCCCGGGCCCCGTCTGCAGCTCCGCCTTCACATATTCCCTTGTGTGCCCTACCGCATGCTCCAATCCGCCAATTGGCAGGGTCTCCTCAACCAGCACTTCCACTTCTTTCCCGATGTGCCATTCCAGGAAATCCCGCTTCATGGGAGCGGCATCCGCCATCAAGGCCGCGCTCCTTTGGCTCTTTGTTTCCTCCGCCACCTGCCCTCCCATCTTCGCGGCCCGCGTGCCCTCCCGCGCCGAGTATTTGAAAATGTGCATCTCGAAAAAGCCAATTTCCCTCAGGAAGGCGCGCGTTTCCCGGAATTCTTCCTCTGTCTCCCCGGGAAAGCCCACGATCACGTCCGTAGTCAGCGCCGGATGGGGGAAATGCCGGCGCAGCGCCTCGCAGCTCTCCTCATATTCCCGGCAGCTGTAGCGGCGGTTCATCCTGCGAAGCGTCGCGTCGCATCCGCTCTGCAAGGACAGGTGGAAATGCGGGCAAACCTTCGGCAACTCCGACAGGGCGGCGGCAAAATCCTCCGTGACGGCCCGGGGCTCCAAAGACCCCAGCCGGATGCGGGAAATCCCCTCCACCTCATGCACGGCGCGGATCAAGCCAAGCAATCCATTCCCATCCCCATCAGGGAAATCCGCGCCATAGGAGCTTAAATGTATCCCCGTCAGGACAATCTCGCGGCACCCGTGCCCCGCAAGAGACTCAGCCTCCCTTACGGTGTCCTTAATGCCGCGGCTTCTCACCCGTCCCCTGGCATAGGGGATGGCGCAATAGCTACAGAACTGGTTGCACCCGTCCTGAACCTTCATGAAGGCCCTCGTACGGCTGCTTGATTGCAGGATCCCTAATTCCTCATACCCTCTCTCCTCCGAAATGTCCCCGATATCCCCAACGGCCGCCCCTTTATCGCCCTGCCTCCCGTCCCGCTCCCGGAAAAATTCCTCCAAAAGGCCCGCCAGCTCATGTTTCCGGTTATTTCCGATCAGGATATCCGCACCGGCGCAATCCCTGCCCAGGCGCCCCTGGACATAGCAGCCCGCCGCCACTACCACGCCGTCCGGGTTCCTCTTCCTGGCGCGCCGGATCATCTGCCTGGATTTCCGGTCCGCGATATTCGTGACCGTGCAGGTATTGATCACGTAGACGTCCGCCTTTTCCTCGAAAGGCACGATCTCATATCCGGCTTCTTCCAGGATCCGGCGCATGCTGTCGGTCTCGTACGCGTTCACCTTGCAGCCCAAATTGTGCAATGCCGCTTTTCTCATTGCCCATGCTTTCCTCTCTATTGACTTCTTTCTATTGACTTTTCCGGAAAAAAAAGATACTATAAGGGCATCGGGCCGGAGCGATCCGGATTCTGCGGGTAAACCCCAATGCCCCGCAAGCGGGGCTCCATCATGGATGAAAGCCCACGGATTGCTCCGCATGGACATTGCGACTGGGCTTTCAGAGTAAATTCTACGGATAAGGAGGTATCTTCATGAAAAGCGTACAGATTTCTTTAAATTCCATTGACAAAGTGAAGTCTTTCGTGAACGCGATTACCCAGTTCGATTTTGATTTCGACTTGATTTCGGGGAGATATGTCATCGACGCGAAGTCCATCATGGGCATCTTCAGCCTTGACCTCTCCAAGCCGATCGAGCTGGCGATCCACGGCGAGAATGACTTAGACGAGATCATGGAAGTGCTGAAGCCATACTTGGTATAAGAACCGGCACATGCTTTCGCGCGACCGCGCCCAAAGGCTCCGTTCAAAGGCTCCGTTCCCTCATGGGGGCGGCGCTTTTTTTTTGTTCCGGCGACGGAACCTTATTCCGGTGTCGGAAGGCCATCCCTCCCGACGCACACCGTCTCGGCCGTCTCGATTGCCTCTTTCATCATTTCCCCGATCTTCTCTTCCAGCCGCGTCTCGGACTTCCTTATTGCCTTCAAGTTCGGCTTCGTGACCGGATGCTTCGCCACGAATATCGTGCAGCAGTCCTCGTAGGGCAAAATGGATGTCTCGTAAGTGCCGATCTTTTCCGCCTGCGCTATGATCTCCTGCTTGTCAAAGCCGATCAGGGGCCGGTAAACCGGCATGCCGCACACCTCGTCCGTCGCGGCCAGGGAATGCATCGTCTGGCTGGCTACCTGCCCGATGCTCTCCCCCGTGACCAGCCCCAACGACCCGGACTCCCTCGCGAAATGCTCGGCGATCCGCATCATGTAGCGCCTCATGATGATCGTCAGCTCCTCATGGGGGCATTTTTCGTAAATATACAGCTGGATATCCGTGAAATTCACGATTTTCAAGGATATCGGGCCAGCGTAGCGCGCGAGGATCCCCGCTAAGTCCACCACCTTCCGGGTGGCCCTGTCGCTGGTGTAGGGAGGCGCGTTAAAATAGACCGCTTCCAGCATGACGCCCCGCTTCGCGACCATATACCCGGCCACGGGGCTGTCAATCCCCCCGGAAAGCAAAAGCGTCCCCCGCCCGCTCGTGCCTACCGGCATCCCTCCGGGACCCGGAATGACATCGGAATAAAGATTGATGTTCTTGCGGATCTCGATATTTAACATGAGCTCCGGCTCATGCACATCCACCTTCATCTGCGGGAAGGCCTCCAGCACTTTCTCCCCCAGCGCCGCGTTCACTTCCATCGATGTCATGGGGTATTCTTTCCTGGCGCGCCTGGCATTGATCTTAAAGGTCATCGGCCTCCCTTGGTAACGCTCCCGGATGTAATCGATCACGTCCTTTGCCAGCTGCCCGAACCCCTCATCCTTCTTAATCACGACAGGGCAAATCCCGACGATGCCAAATACGCATTGCAGCCGCTCCAGCGTGTCCTCATAATCAAAATCCGTGAGCGCCTCCACGTAGACGCGCCCCTGCTCCCGCGTGACTTCAAACTCGCCTTCGACATCCGAGAGCGCCTGCCTGATCCGGTCCATCAGGGCATCCTCAAACAGGTGGCGGTTCTTCCCCTTCACCCCAATCTCCCCATATTTGATCAAAAATGCCTGAAACATATGCCTTCTCCTCGAATCCAAGCCGACGCGCGAGACGCTCCCGCGCGGGCGCGGGCCGCTCTTTGTCCAAGGCGCGGCTAACGCCTCGTATATTTTTGCAGCCGCGGGACGATTTCCCCCAAGGCCCGCAGGCAATATTCCACTTCTTCCATCGTGTTTTCCGTAGAAAAGCTGATACGCACCGTGGAATCTAGGGCTGCCTCCCCCGCCCCGATCGCCGCAAGCGTCGCGCTATGCCCCGGCTTGTTGGACGCGCATGCGCTGCCGGAGGAAACAAAAACCCCCTTCTCTTCTAGCGCGTGGAGCAAGACCTCGCTCTTCACTCCGTCCACGCTAAGGCTCACGATATGCGGCGCGCCTTCCCGATCCGTCCTGCCATTGACCCGCGCCCACGGCTCTTTCCCCACGCCTTCCAGGAAAGCCTCCCGCAAGGCATAAAGATGCTCCCTCTTCCCCTCTAAGCCATCGTATGCCTCCTCCGCCGCCTGGCCAAGCCCCGCGATTCCCGGGACGTTTTCCGTGCCGGACCGGAACCCCCTTTGCTGCCCTCCCCCGAACAGGATAGGAGAAACCTTCGCCTTGCCATTCACATACAAAAGACCCACGCCTTTCGGCCCATGGATCTTATGCCCGCTCACGGAAAGCATGTCGATCCCCATTCGCGACGGGAAAATCTCATACTTCCCATAGGATTGGACCGCGTCCACATGGAACAGGGCGGACGGGCACTTCTCATGTATGATCCCGGCCGCCTCCCCGATTGGCTCCACGGCTCCAATCTCATTATTGACGTGCATGATGGAAACCAGGATGGTATCCGGGGTCAAGGCGTCGCGCAGCTCATCCGGCGAAATCCTCCCGTCCTTCCCTACGTCTAGGAACGTCACGGAGAACCCTTGCCGCTCCAAAAACCGCATCGGTTCCTCCACGGACGGATGCTCGATTTTCGTCGTCACTAAATGTTTCCCCGCCCTTTGGTTGGCCATCGCGGCGCCAAGGATCGCCAGGTTATTCGATTCCGTGCCGCCGGAAGTGAAAATCAGCTCGGACTCCTTTACCTTCAGCGTCCGCGCAATCTGTTGCCTCGCCTTGCGGACATACCCTTCCGCCTCAATCCCCTTTCGGTGCAAGGAGGATGGGTTGCCATAATCCTCAGCGTAAGCCCTGGCCATCACGTCCATCACGGACTTAGCGCACCGCGTCGTCGCCGAATTGTCAAAATATGCTTCCATGCCTCTCCCCGTCCCTACTCCAGCTCATACACGAGCATGGACAGCGCTGCCGTCCCCGCCGTCTCCGTGCGCAAAATCCGGTTCCCCAGGGAAATGACCTCCATGGTCTCCCGCGCGAGCTCCACCTCATGGGAAGCGAACCCGCCTTCCGGCCCAATGAAGATTCCCACGGACTGCCCCGCCTTGATGCCGCGCACCACCTCGCGCGTATGCGCCATGCCGCGCTCATTCTCATAAGGGAACAGCCGCACGTCCAGTTTCGCCGCAGCCGCGAGCGCTTCCTTAAAATCCATCCATTCGCCCACCTGCAAAATCCGGCTCCGCTTGGACTGCTCCGACGCGCTCCTCGCGATTGCCTGCCACCTAGCGCGCTTCGCTAAGGCTTTCGCCTCATCCAGCTTGACGACGCAATTCTGGGAAGATACCGGGACCACCTCGCAAGCGCCCAGCTCCGCCGCCTTCTGTATGACCGTCTCCATCTTATCGCCCTTAGGCAGGCACTGGAACAGCACGGCCCGCACGGGAAGCTCCGTCCCCGCGCATCGCCCAAGGATCCGCAGCGTCACCGCGGAAGAATCCAAAGAGCGGATCTCGCACAGGTAATCGTTTCCCTCCCCGTCGCTGACCCGCGCCTGCTCTCCCGCTTTCATGCGGAGCGCGTTCTTGATATGGTTCACGTCGCTTCCCCAGATCAGGATCTCGCCATCCCGCACCTGGGAAGGCTCCACAAAAAATTGAAACATCGCCCTTTTGCCCTCCGCTGCCCCGGCAGAGTCCTCGTCCGCCCTCCGGGGCGCATTCACGCCCGAGACCGCCTCGCGTGAAATATTAAGGCGCGGCATCCGGCTCTGGATCCTTCCTGGCCGTGACGCAGACCCAATCGCCCTGGAAAGACACTTCCAGGATCGATAAGCCGGCAGACTTAACCGCCTGCCTCACCTCGCCTTCCTTGGTGTCAAGGATGCCGCTTGCCACGTATATCCCGCCCGGCCGGAGCATGCCTGGGACATACGGGCTAAGCGGGATGACGACATCCGCCAGGATATTCGCCACGACAATCGCGTATCCCTTCCCCACCGTCTCCCGCAAGCC